>JAUHWK010000013.1 GCA_030424555.1 bacterium
CGGGTTGCTCGGCGAGGTCCACCCCGCCGTGAAGGACGCCTTCAAGCTCAAGAAGCGGCGTCCGGTGTACCTGGAGATCGACGCGGTCGCGATCGAGGCCGACGGGGCGCCGTGGTCGTTCGTCGAGCCCCCGCGGGTGCCGCCCGTCGAGCGATCCCTGGCGTTCGTCCTCCCGACCGGCCCCGATGGCGTCGGGGTGGGGGCGGTGGATGCCGTGCTGCGGACCTCGGGCGGAGAGGCCCTGGCCGAGCTGGTGGTCACCGATCGCTTCGAGCCCGACGCGGACCACGCGGTGTGGACCTGGGCGCTGCGGTGGCGCAACGACGACGGCGACGTCACGGCGGAGGCCCTCAACGAGGCGACCGAGCGTGCCGCCACCGCGGTGCTGGACGCGCTGGGCGCCCGTGGGGTCTCCCGACGGGCGTGATGGCTGAGGCGCCTACGGCGTGTCGAAGGCCGAGGTGATCGTCGGCCACGCGTCGCGGGCGCGGTCCCACACCAAGGTGAGGTGGCCCATCGCCGTGAGGATACGGCCGACCACCTGCCAGGTGTTGGGGTCTTCGGCAGGCCAGCCGGGCAGGTCGCCGGGGGTGGTGGGCCGCGGGGTGCGGAGACGATCCTCCAGGGCCCCGATCGCCGAGGAGACGTCGGCACGCCAGGCGGGGACGTCCGGCCCCGATCGGCGGAGCTCTCGAAGCAGGACGAGGCGGCGCGTGTTCTCGGCTTGCTGCCAGTCGGTCCACCGGGCCGCGGTCGCCTCCGGCCCGCCGTCGACCTGTCCCAGGAGCTCGTAGCCGAGGCGTCGCAACCGGGTGGGGGCGTCCCGGGCGGGATCCCGTCCGGCGTCGGCTGCGAGGTGGGTGATGAAGTTGCCGAGGAAGTGGGTACACGATCCCGCGATCATGCTGTCTGCCGAGACCTGTCGTGCCGGGGCCTCGTGGAGGATCGCGGCGGGGATCGCCGCGAGCAGGACCTCCGGCCGGAGCAGCTTGAGGGTCGCGGCGAACGCGCCATCGGCCCCACGGCCTCCGGGGAGGAACGGCGGAAGGGTGCCGCGGGTGTCCGTGGCCGCCCAGGCGGTCATGAACTGCGGAAGGGGGGAGATGGTGGGACCGGGGGCGATCCGGAGCGACCGACGGGTCTCCCGCCAGCGCTGCCAGGCGTCGGGCCGGTCGAGCAGGCGGGAGCCGAGGCCCTCGGTGAGGAACAAGCGGTGGGCGTTGCCAGCGGTGCCCTCGTCTCCGAACAGGCCGCCGCTCGCCAGGACCACGGTGGGGGGGGCCGGCGCGGCGAGCGCCCGCACCGACCAAGGACCCATGTGGGGCCAGGCGGCGTCGAGGTCGACGAGCTCCGTGGGGGCGCGCCCCAGCGGGTTCATGACGGCGAAGGGATCGAGCGGCTCGGTGTCCGGGGTGGCGTCGGGGTCGGAGAGGAAGGTGGGCGAGTGCTCCCGCCAGCACGGCTCCCCGTCGGCCGTCACGCCGCGCAGGCGGACGTCGTCGTCGAGCCACACGATGGGGCGGGTGCCGGCCTCCAGCAGCAGGCTGTTTCGTCCGGCGCCGGTGCGCTCGACGCCGTCGGGGGCGGCGGTGGCGGCGAGCGCGACGTGGAGCATGCTGGGGGAGGTGCCGAGGGCATGGGCGAGGGCGTTGGCCGCGCGGGCGCGGGAGACCGGCGTGGACACGCGGAGGTCGGGGGCGCCAAACGAAGCGCACACGGCGCGGGTCTGGGCGACCTCGGCATCCGTGCCGTCGATCGCGATGCGGATCGGGTGGCTGACGCCGCGCTCCGCGAGGTCCGCGAGGAGGTTTCGCAGCTTGTCAGGCCGGCCGCGGGTGGGGATCGCGAGGATGGGTGAACCCGGCGGACCGGCAGTGGGGCGCCGGGCCAGCTCGTCGAGGACGACCAGCCACCCCTCCTGCACCAACCGGCCCACCCGCTCGGCGTCGTGTGCCTCCAGCAAGGCCTGGGCGTCGACCGGGGACGCGGCCTGCTTGAGGATGTCTCGGGACGCGCGATCCAGCGTGCCCACACGCGTGGACGTGCGAACCACGCCGTCCGGGAATCGACGGTAGTCGACGGACGCGAGGACAGTCATCGGACCTCGGGAGTGACGGGTGCGGGGCTCAGGGTACACCACGTACGCGCGACACGGCACGGCCGATCACGACGGAGACCGAGGCCGCGCCAGGAGGCGGTACGAAGGTCCTCCCGGTCTTCCCGGCCATCCGGCGACCCACTGCATCAAACGCTTCCCACTCACGAAGCGGCTCCCCCTCGTCCCAGCCGGTGGCCGGGGCGCGCCACACGCCGTCGACGACCTCGATCCATCCATCCAGCGCGGGGGTGTCGTCGCCCATCGGGGGGGCGAACGAGGGGCCGTACAGGACCGGGTCCAGGGGATCGTCCCGCCAGTCACAGTGGACGTGTCCCTCGTAGTACCCGACGTAGCCAGCGCCCTCGTCCTCGCACAGCGCACCCAGCGCGGACACGCTGAGGCTGGACGCGAACACGTCGGCGGCGTCGCCGTACATGTGGCGTGAGAACTCGGCCCCGTCGATGCTGGCGTTGTAGGCCGGGGACCGGAACCCACTGTTGACCTGCACCGCGCCGCCGACGCGGTCGCGGACGGTCTGCAGGCGGGCGACCGCGTGCGGCTGGAGCACCCCGTACGGCCCCTTCCAGGTCTGGAGGAACTCGCTCGCCGCAAAGTTGGGAGCCACCGAGGTGGACAGGTCGACCGCGTTCAGATCGATCACGCGGGCGGGCGTGCGGTAGCGGGCGTCGGAAGCGGTGGGCCAGGCGTAGTCGCTGCCCAGGCCCTGGGCGGGCACGGTGGGAAAGCAGGTGGTGCCGGCTCGGTTTGCCCCCAGGAAGCACACGTCGGTCGCGGCGGGGGCGATGGGCTCAGGGTCGGTGTCGGCACCGGGATCGGAGTCGACGGCGGGGAGGCCGGTGTCGACCGGGGCCTTGTCGCTCGCGGTGCCGGGCAAGGGAATCCCGCTGTCGGGCAGGCGGGCCTCGCGCACGCGGGGGCCACCCTCGGCACAGGCGACCAGGAGCAGGGCAGGCAGGAAGAGGGCGCGCATCATGGGACGTCCTCATCGTGGGGGCAGGGGGCCCGGCCGTCGAGGCGATCGGCGCGCTGGCGGGCGGCGGTGTCGAGGGCGCTGGCGGCCGCGGTGGTGGTTTGGGGGTCGTCTGCGCCCGCGAGCCACAGGCCGGCCGTCACCCAGGTCTGATCGGACTGCTCCGCATCGGGCGCCCGAAGCTCGAGGATCACGGCGCCGCCGCCCTGCTGCCAGGCGCGCCACAGGTCGACCTCGGGGCCGTCGTCGGGCAAGCGGACGGTGGTCCACTCCTCTCGCCACACGCCGTCGTGTCCGTCCGTGCCGGTGACCGTGCTGGTGGCGGTGGCGTCGCGGCACAGGCGCTCGGGCCAGCAGGTGCTTCCCACGTCGAATGCCCGCGCCACGGTGGCGACGGGCGACCAGGTGCAGGCGGTGTCGTCGGGACCCTCCACGCGCCGCAGGTCGTCGACCTCGGCGTCCACCCGGGTGTGGATCCCCACGCGCAGGCCGGTGGTGGGGGGGAGCGTGCCGTCGGGCAGCGGGGTGTCGTCCAGCGCCCGGGGTGCGAACTGGCGGTCTCCGATCGGGGCGTCGGGATCGAGGCCCGCCACCGCAGCCCGCACGGTGTCGGCGAGCTCGCCGGCCCGCTCGACATCGTCGAACGCAGCCACCAAGGCGGTGACCGGGTCGCGGCCGTCCCCCTCCTTGTGGGCAGAGGGCACGCTGGCGCACGCCGGTGCGAGCAGGACGGCGCACAGCAGGGGGGATGGCGCGGGCAGGGATGGGATGGGCATGGAGCCGCCTAGCACGCGGGATGCCGCCCGGGGGGCCTTGCCGCCGCGGCTTCCCGTGCCCACGTCGGCAGGACCCGAGGAGGCGCTGCGTGCCCTGGACGTCCGACGACGAACGGCTTCGGGCGCTGCTGGCGCCCCTGGATGAGGCGCTTCGCGCTGCGGATGCGCGCTTCCCAGTGCCGATCCGCCCACCGCTGGCGCTGGGAACAGTCCCTGGGTGGTTCTCGGTCGAGGACGGACGGATCGTGCTGAGCGAGCGCTTGGTGGCCGACGGGACCCATGCACCCGGCGAGCCCGAGGGGCCGCGGGCGCTGGACCGCTGGCGACGGGCGCTGGCCTCCGTGCTCGAGGCCACCGTGCACGCGGCGATGGGGGAGGGCAACGGCCCGGCGTGGGCGCGGGCGGGGCTCGCCGTCCATGTCGCCGATGCGTGCTGTCCGGACCTCGGGCTCGCGGACGACGCCCTCGCGGCGGCCCGCACGGGCGATCTCGGCGCCCATCCGCGGGCAGGTGTCGCTGTGCTGCGCGCCTGGCAGGCCCAGGGCCTGGATCCGTGGTCCCAGGCGTGGGCCGTGTGGACGGGCCAGCTGGCGGAGGACGACCTGATGGAGGCGTTGATCTCCGCGGCCGGCCGGGTGCTCGGCCCGTCGGGCGTGGGTCCGGTGGCCGATGTGGCGCGCCCCGCGCCGCACGACGTCCCGACCACCCTGGGGCCGTGGACCCTCGCGCGGGTCGAGGTCGCGGCCCATCCCCGCGGTGGACGGGTGGTGGTCGAGGGGGAGGGCCGCTGTGCGCCGGCGTGGGCGCCGGCCGATCGCCCGCTGTCGGGGGTGGCGGTGTCTGGCGCTGCGGGCTGCCGGCTGCTCGCCTCGGCGGGGGGCCCGGTGGGGTCGTGGGAGGTTCGCAGTGCGGGCGGCTGGGGACGGATCCTCGGCGCCCGCGGGGTCGGCTTCGTCTTTCGTCCGACCGGACGGTTCGAGGTCGTGCTGGCGGACGCGTTCGTGGGGGGTCCGGAGGATCTGACGGTCGCAGAGCGGGTCGGGACGAGCGGCGTCACGACCGGACGGTGGCGGGTCGACGGGCCCCATCGGCTCACCCTGTACGGGCTGTCTGCGGACGGGGTCACCCTGCATGGTCGGGGCGGATCGTCCCCGGAGTTCGCGGTCCCCGGTGCCGGCGGCGGCCTGGGCGCGGGCGTCGCCATGCTCGACGGCAGCACGTGGACCTGGACACCGACGGACGACGGCCGGATGCGGTTCGACGGGCACCTCGGAGGGGCCACCGTGGAGATG
Source organism: bacterium (assembly GCA_030424555.1). Lineage (GTDB taxonomy): Bacteria > Myxococcota_A > UBA796 > UBA796 > JAUHWK01. Next base: position 5,158 of record JAUHWK010000013.1, read on the forward strand.
GTGCTCGCCCCGACGGACGGTGGATCCCGCGCGTAGGCCCACGGCGGACGTGGGGTTACGCCGCGACCGATGCCGCCCAGTCCCCCCCATCCCGCGCCCGCTCCGCAGGACGCGTCCGGCCCTGAGCACGCCCGTGGGGGCTTGCTCGGCAGGTGGGCCGTTCGCCTCGTGGAGATGGCCGGTCGTCCCGCGCTCACGGTCCTCGATGGCATCGAGGACGTGGGTCGGGCCGTGCGGATCGGGGGCATGGGCCTCGCCAACATCGCGATCCCCCCGGTGCGCCTGCGCCTCACGATCCGTCAGATGGAGTTCATCGGCGTCCAGTCCCTCCCGATCATCGTGCTCACCAGCGCGTTCACCGGCGCGGTGTTCACCCTCCAGTCCCACCGCGCCTTCGCGCTGTTCGGGGCCGAGGGCATGGTGGGCGGCACCGTGGGGGTCGCGCTCACCCGCGAGCTCGGGCCCACGCTCACGGGCCTGCTCGTCGCGGGACGGGCGGGCTCGGCGATGGCGGCCGAGATCGGCAGCATGCGCGTCTCCGAGCAGATCGACGCGTTGGAGGCGATGGCGGTCGATCCCATCAACTACCTGGTCAAGCCCCGGATGGTCGCCGCGATGCTGGTGCTGCCCATGCTCACCGCCCTGTTCGACATGGTGGGGGTGCTCGGGAGCTGGTTCGTCGGCACCCAGGTGATGGGCCTGTCGGAGCCGGAGTTCTGGGTCCGGCTGGGGGAGTGGGTCGACTGGGACGACGTGTGGTCAGGCCTGTTCAAGGCGTGGATCTTCGGGATCATCATCGGCAGCGTCGCTTGCTACAAGGGCTACTACACGGCCGGTGGCGCCAAGGGGGTGGGCATCGCCACGACCACGGCGGTGGTCGTCAGCTCGGTGGCGATCCTGGTGAGCAACTTCTTCATCGCCTGGGCCCTTCCGTGACCGCCCCCCCCGACGCAGCGGGAGCGGGGTGCCGCGATCCCGTCACCGGCGAGCCCTCCGGCATCGTGTTCGACGACGTCCACAAGGCGTTCGGTCGACACCACATCCTGCGGGGCCTCGATCTGCGGGTCCCGCGCGGAAAGCTCACGGTCCTGATCGGGCGCTCCGGCACCGGCAAGAGCGTGACGATCAAGCACGTGATGGGGTTGCTGCGGCCCGACACGGGCCGGATCTGGGTCGGCGACGACGAGCTGTCGAGGATGGACGACCGCCGCCTGCAGAAGGTGCGCCTGCGGTTCGGCATGGTGTTCCAGCACGCGGCGCTGTTCGACAGCATGGACGTGTTCGAGAACGTCGCCTTTCCGCTGCGCGAGCACACGCGGATGGCCGAGGGCGCGATCCGGGACAAGGTCCGCGGCCTGCTCGCCCAGGTCGGCCTGCACGATGCCGAGGACAAGTACCCGAGCGAGCTGTCGGGCGGGATGCGCAAGCGGGTGGGGCTGGCCCGCGCGCTCGTGCGCGACCCGGAGTTCCTGCTGTACGATGAGCCCACCACCGGCTTGGATCCCATCCTCGCGGCGGCGATGGACAAGCTGATCCACGACACGCAGCAGGCCCACCCCCAGCTCACCAGCCTGGTGATCAGCCACGACATGGCCGCCGTCCTCAAGATCGCCGACAAGATCTCCATGTTGTACGAGGGCCGCATCGCCCATGAGGGCACGGCCGACTTCTTCCGAAACCACGACGATCCGCTCGTCAAGCAGTTCCTCACGGGATCGCTCGACGGGCCGATGAAGGTGTGACCATGACGACGCCCGGAACACTTGGCTGGATCGATCTGACCGTGGACGACGCGCAGGGCTTGCGCGACTTCTACGCCTCGGCGGTGGGGTGGGCGGTCACCCCGGTCGGGATGGACGGGTACGAAGACTACGCGGTCGGACCGGAAGGCGAGGACGCGGTGGCCGGCGTGTGTCATCGCCGGGGATCCAACGCCTCCATGCCCACCGGCTGGGTCCCGTACTTCTCGGTGGACGACGCCCTCACCCGGGGCGACGCCGTGGTCGCTGGCGGGGGTCGGATCCTTCAGACGCGGGACATGGGATCGTACGGCACGATGGTCGTGTGCGAGGATCCTGCGGGCCACACCTTTGCGCTGATCGGACCGGGCTCGGCGACGGGTGCGGGTCCCTCCGAGGACTGACCGGGGCACGGTGGGGGCGGGCTCGTTACGGCGCCCGTCGTCGCCGACGACATCCGGTGACGTCGCGATGAGGGGAGGCCGGGCTGAAGGGCTGGACCAGCGAGTTCCGCGTCGGGTTGTTCGTGCTCGCCTCGCTCGCGATCGTCGTGACGGCGTGGGTGTGGACCTACGACGGCGTCCGGTCCGATGAGTCCGCGTACGAGGTGCACCTCGCGGTGCCGGCGGCCGATGGCGTGTACAAGGGCACGCCGGTGCGCATTGCCGGGGTGGCGATCGGGGCGGTGGAGCGGGTCGCCCTCGCGGGCGAGCGGGCCGACCTGATCCTGAAGATTCGCTCCGAGTACCGGCTCCCGACCGACTCGGAGGGCGGCCTCAAGGCCACGGGGCTGCTCGGCGACTACCATGTCCGGGTCTGGCCCGGTGACGACCCGGTGGAGCTGGAAGACGGCGGACGCCTCGTCACGCGCGACGTCACCGGCGACATCGATCTGATCACGAAGAACCTGGAGACCATCTCCGACGACATCTCCGCGATCACCAAGGTCCTGCGGGAGGTGGTGGAGGATCGGAAGAACGTCGACCACGTCGAGTCCACCCTCGCCAACGTCGACGTGCTGTCCGAAGAGCTCAAGCTGATCGCCCAGAACAACCGCCAGGACATCGAGGCCATCGTCGACAGCATCCGGCGGCTGAGCGAGGCCCTCGAGGGCTACACCGCCGACATCGCCGCCGACATCGACGAGGAGATGGACAAGCTCAAGGACCTCACCGACGATCTCGACGTCGCCGCCGAGGACATCGCGAGCATCACGGGCAAGGTCGACCGGGGGGAGGGCACGATCGGGGCGCTGGTCAACGACGACACGTTGATCGAGAGCGTCGAGGAGACCGTCGACGAGGCGCGGCGCACGATCAAGAGCTTCTCGGGGATCAAGCCCCAGATCTACTACACGGGCCGGTTCTACATGGGGACCCAGCCCAACGATCTGGACACGTTCTACTACGGCAACCCGCTCGCCTGGTCGGCGGCGAACACCATCGGCATCAAGCTGCGGGCGCACGAGGACTTCTGGTACGTGTTCGAGGTCAACGATCACCCGCAGGGCGTGATCAGCCAGCAAGAGGTGCTGCGCGAGGAGACCGGTACCGTCGAGTCGCGCTGGACCCGGTCGGCCCGGTTCCGGTTCACGTTCCAGGTGGAGAAGCGCTGGAAGTGGTTCAGCGGCCGGCTCGGCATCAAGGAGAACGGCGGCGGGGTCGGGGTGTCGGCGTACGCGTTCAACGATCGGCTGCAGTTCGACCTGGACGTGTTCGACTTCTTCTTCGGCAGCTACCCCGCGCTGCAGGACCGCGGGATCCCGAACACGCGCCTCAACATTCGGGTCCAGCCTGTACGCAACTTCTACCTCGACGCCGGATCCGAGCAGATCATCCTCGGCGCCAAGTACGGATACTTCACCGGGTACCTGGGCCTCGGCTTCACGTTCACGGACGATGACATCCGGTGGTTGCTGAGCAGCATTCCCGGGCTGTGAGGGCGGTTGATGGCACAGGGGAGGCGCCCTTCCTGGCGCGCTGTGCCAACTCCCGGTGACCCCGTGTTGTGAAGGGGGGGGCGGGGTGGTAACGGACCAGGGCCGTCCGTCGCAGGGGAGGTCGGGTGCCGGGGAAGAAGGACAACGACGCCGTCGCAAGCTTCTTCGGCGACGATGAGGACCTCGACTGGATCGACGAGGAGGAGTCGGGTGTCTTCGAGCGCCCGCGCGCGGTGTCGGAGACGCTCACCCCCGTCCTGGACGAGGACGCCGTCGCCACCGCGGCCCGCCTGACCGCCATTCCGGACTTCGGAACCGACGAGGTCCCGTACCGATCCGTGTCCGATGATTCCGCACCCGAGGCGGCGGCCGACGCCGCACGGATGACCGCGATCCCCGACCTCGACGAAGATCCCGAGTCGCCGCCCTCCGACCGCGACGAGGGGCCCACGGGCCCGGATCCAGCGGCAGACATCGACACGGTCAGCGACGCCTTCGACGACCCGTCGGAGGAGGAGCCTGTCCCCGTGATCCAGGCCGTGCGGCGGGCTGGCGTGGCGCTCGACGTGGCGAACACCCTGGATCCTGACGCGTCCTCCAGCGCCACCGCGGGGGCGCCAGGGGAGGCGCCTGAACCGCAACCCGATCGGTCCGACAGGCCTCATCGGTCCGGCCGGTCCCGCACCCCGACGGATCCACCACAGATCTCCAAGTCGCCCTCGCCTCCGCCCGCGTTCGCGCCGCCGCGGTTCGATGGACGCAACACCTTCGTCCCGCGCGAGGCGACCTCGGACGCCCACGCGCCACGTGCGGAGGGGCAGAGCAAAGCCTCACTGCCCACCCCGCCAGAGCTGTGGCGGGAGGCGGCCGCAGGGCTCCAAGAAGGTGAGGCGTCCGATCGGGTCGACGAAGCCCGGATTCGTGTGATTCGACTGGGGGACGATGCGGGGGCGCGGCGGGCGCTGGACGCTGCGGGCGACGCGCCGGGCACGGCGTGGCTGCGGGCGCAGATGGCGCCCCGCGAGCCCGAGGTCTTGGAGGCGTGGGCCGCCGAGTCGACCGGGCCTGCGGCCGCCGACCTGTGGCGTGCGCGGGCCTCCTTGGAGGATGCCGACGGCGTGCGCTTCCTGGATCGCGCCATCGAGGCCGATCCCGACGACGTCGAGAGCCACCTGCTCCGGCTGTCTCGGGTCGACGCCGGCGGCCGGACCCCTGTCCTGGCGTCCCTCGCGGACACCGTCGGAGGGCCCGCCCGGGTGGTGCACGACCTGGAGCGGGCACGCTTGGCCTGGTCTCAAGGGGATCGGGCGCTGGCCCGCACGCTGGTGGATCACGCCGCAGAGGCCGCCCCCGGGCACCTCGGGGTGTGGGCTCTGCAGGAAGCGCTCGGGATCGAAGGTGCCTGGCCCGCCGAGCCTCCGCTCGAGGGCTGGACCTGCTGGCTTCGGGCCCGTCACCTCGATGGGCAAGGCGAGACCGGGGCGGCCGATGCGGCGTGGCGCACGGCGGTCTCCCGAGGCGGGCTCGACCCGCTCGCGGCGTGGTGGTGTGCGCGTCGGGGCGATCCGCAGGCGCTGGCCGATGCCTGCCATGCCGCGGTGGATGCCCTGGAAGACCGCGTCACCCCGATGGCGCGCTTTGCGGCGGCCCTGGCCGTCGCACGGGCCGGGCGTGCCGATGAAGCCTCCGCCATGCTCGCGCACGATGTGGCGTCCTTCGGGCCGGCCGAGGTGTTGGCGGGCTCGCTGCGCGCCGTGCGAGACGCGTCCGATCTGTCGGACGCGACGCTCGAGAAGGGGGCCGCGGAGGGCGACGTCGAGGCCGCGTGGTTGCTGGCGAGACGCCACGACAAGGCCGGCGCGGCCGCGTCCGTGCGGTGTGCGGCCTGGTCGGCGGTGCCGGCCTCCGATCCCTTCCGGACTGTGTGGTGGATCGATGCCGCCCGCGCAGCCGGGGACGACGCCGCGCTCGCGGAGGCCCTGTCGCAGCGCTGGGAGGAGGTCGAGGACGGCCCGGGCCGCGCGGCCCTCGCGGTCGCCCTCGCGGCCCTGGGTCAGGCGGTCGACGACGATGTCGCGCGGCTCACCGAGACCTCCCAGGGGCTCGGTCAGGCTGCGCCCGAGCTGATCGCGTGGACGTTGCGGGGGGCGGGGCGTCCCGTCGACGCCGCCGACGCCCTGCTCGAGGCCGCCGGTCAGACGGCCGATGAGGTGTCGATCCGTCGTCGCCTGGAGGCCGTGATCCTGCTGGTCGGCACCGGTGCCGCGTCGGATGCCACCCGCGCCGAGTCCGTCCTCGACAGCGTCCTCGACGACGTGGCCAACGAGCCACGGGCCCGTCGGATGTTGCTGGCGATGCGCGGGCCGGATCGTCCCGACCTGTTGTTCCACGCCATGCGCGATCTCGACACCCGGGATGCGGCGGGTGCGGCGTGGCTGCTGGCGTGGGTCGATGGGGCCGACATGCCCGTCCCCGAGGACGTCGGCGGACGCGCGCTGCTCACGGCCCTGCACTCGGCCACCAAGGATGCGGCCTCCGAGCGCGTGCGGCGCTGGGAAGCGGCGGGCGGCGGCGGCGTGGTGCGCCTCGCGGCGCGGGCCGAGGCCTTGCTGGAGCAGTCCCCCGGGGTGGCGGCGATCGTGCTCGATGGGTCGCACGAGGATGCCTCGCCCGCCCTGGCGCGGCTGGCGTGGCGTGCCGGCCGTCCAGATCTGGCGGCCCGGTTGGTCGAGGGCTTCGACGGGCTGCCCGAGGACACCCGCACCTGGCTCGCCGTCGAGTCCGCCACGGAGGCCTCGGAGCTGCACGCCGGGCTTGCGGCGATCGACGCACTCGACGACGACGCCCTGCGCTACGGCGCGTTGTGGGCGACCGCGATGCATGCGTCGGCCGACGAAGAGGTCACCCGCGCCGTGTGGCCGCGCCTGGCCGCGTGCGAGGCCGCGCCTGGTGCGGTGCGTGCCGCGGCCTCGGCACGGTGCGCCCTGACCGCGGAGGGCCCCGAGGTCCTCGAGTGCTGGCGCGCGGTCCTGCGGCATCGGCCCGGGGCGGGCGATGCGTTCCACGCCGTTCGACGGGCCTGCCAGGTGACGCGCGACGAGGCGGGAATGGTCGCCTTGTTCGAGGCGCAGCGTCCCGACGATCGGCGTGGTCTGGCCGAGGCGCTCGACCTCGCGGGGTCCCCGGATCCGTCCCGATGGGCTGCGTTGGTCGGCTCCGACGAAGCCCGGACCTACGACCGGATCGCGCTCGAGGTCGCCCTGCTGCGGTGCGAGGACTGGGAGGGACTGGTCGCGGCCTGGACCGCCCGGATCGAGGCGCTCGGCGAGGCCGACGACGGGGTCCGAGCCCGGCTGGAGGCCCGCCGCCGCTGGCTGCTGGTCAACCGGCTCGCCGAGAGCGACACCGCGTGGTCGATCTACTCGAGCCTGCACGAGGCCAACCCAGACGATCGCGAGGTGCGGGTCAACCTCGGTCGGATCGCCGCGGCCCGCGGGGAGACGGCGCTGGCCCTGGAGCACCTCGGTGCCCTGCGAGACTCCGCCACAGGCCCGGCCGATCGGGCGCAGGCGCTGCGCTGGATCGCCGAGGTCCACGAGGGCGCTGGTCAGGACGAGGACGCCCATCAAGCCTGGCTCGCGGCGCTGGATGCGTCGCCCGACGATCTGGACGCGCTGGAAGGCCTGCGGCGGTTCGTGGAGCGTCAGGAGGCGTGGGACGATCTGCACGTGGTGCTCAAGCGCCTCACCTCGCTGCTCAAGGGCGAGGCCCGCGTCGAGCCCATGCGTGCGCTGGCCCGGCTACTCCAGGGTCCCCTGGACGATCCGGCCCGTGCCCGAGAGACGTGGGAGGAGATCGGCGCGGACCATCCGGACGACCCCGAGGCCCTGGAGGCGCTGCTGGCGCTGGCGCTGGCGGCCGACGACGACGACGCCATCGTGCGCGTCGGGCGGCGGCTGATCGCGCTCACCGAGGGCGACGCCCGGCGCGCTCACCGAGCCGAGGTCGGGGCGCGCTGCGAGGCCGCCGGTCGGCGAGACACCGCCCTGGAGCTGTACGAGGAAGGGCTGGCGGACACCCCACCGGATGCGGGCGCAGCGGCCTCCTTGGAGCGCATCGCCCGCACCATGGGCGATGCCGAGCGCATCATCCGTGCCCGGATCGCCCAAGCGGAGGCCGCGTCCACGAACGAGGAGGCCGCCGAGCACCTCGCGGAGGCCGCGCGGGTGCAGCTGCTCCAGCGCTACGATCGCGACGCCGCCCACGAGCTGTGGAGCCAGGTGCTGGACCGGGTCGCCGATCACCAGGAAGCGCTGCAGTTCGAGGCGGTCTGGCTGTACGACGCTGCCCGGTACGGCGAGGCGCTCGAGGTCCACGAGCGGCTGGCGCGGTTCCTGGAGGAAGAGGATCTCGACGACCCGGACACCCGGGTGGAGGTCACCACGTTCTACTTCCGGTTCGGCCGCATGCTCGCCCTCCGGGGCGATCACGAGGGCGCGATGGGCCGCTGGGTGCGGGCGCTCGAGCTCAACCCATCCCACCTCCCCACGCTGGAGGCGCTCGGGCCCGAGGCCGCCAAGATGGACGACTGGGTCCGGGTGCGCGACGTGTACACGCGCCTGCTCCAGCTCACCGGAGGGCAGGGCGAGCCCGAGGACGTCGCCCGGACCTACGCGATGTTGGGCCACGCCGACCTCCGGGACGGCACCCTCGCCAAGGCCCGGCGTCGGCTCCAGCGGGCCCTTGAGATCCGGCCTGGGTTCGTCCCCGCCCTCCGCGGAATGGCCGAGGTCCACGAGCGCGATGGGGCCCACCAGAAGGCGCTCCTCGTGTACAACGAGGTCATCGCCAGCGCGTCCCCCGACGACGAGGAGGACGCGATCGTCGAGGCCTACCTCACAAAGGGTCGGCTGCTGGACGACCACATGGAGCGCGCGGACAAGGCCCGGGAGCACTACGCAGGCTGTCTGTCCTACAAGCCCGGGGAGCCCCGAGCGCTCACGCGGATGATGGAGCTCGCGCTGCGTCAGTCGCAGTGGGAGGACGCCACCCGGCACGGACAGGAGGCCCTGGCTGCCGACGTGGAGGCCTCGGTGCGCGCGACGATCTGGCTCGGCCTGGCGATCGCCCGACGCGGCCTCGAGGACGACGACGGCTCCCGGGATGCGATGGCCAAGGCGATCAAGGCCGATCCGGCGCTGGATGCCCTCGATGCCGGGGACTCCGCCGCCCTCGCCAAGGCCTTGCGCGAGCGGCTTCCCCGATGATCGGTCGTCGCAGGATTCGACCCGGTGTGTGGTGGCTCGTAGGGGCCCTGATCGGAGGGCTCGGTGCCTGTGATGGGTGGGGGACGGACCCCACCCCGGTGGTCGACGCCGAATCGGTCGCGCCGGGCCAGATCGTGCCGTTGGAGGCGGCCCCTTCCGGCGGGCTCCAGGCTGCCCTCGCGGCCGAGCTCCCCGCAGCCCGCGCCGGCGATCGGGTGCCGTTTCTGCTGCTGACCAGCCCGAGCTGCCCGCACTGCACCGAGCTGATGTCGGCGATGGATCATCCCGCGATGCAGGATGCGATCCGGGGCACCACGCTGATCCGGCTCGACATCGAGCGCACCTCCCCATGGATCGAGGATCCCGCGCTGTCTGGGCCTGGGCGCAAGCGGGTCCCGTCCGTCCACGTGATCGAAGACGATGGCTCCCTCGGCCCGCTGCTGACCGGCGATGCCTGGGGGGACGACACGCCCGAGTCCATGGCCCCGGTCCTCGGCCTGTTCGTGCGGGGCCATGGCGTGCCGCTCGCGCCGCCGGAGGCCGTGCAGGAGGTGGCGGAGGCCCAGGGCGTCCAGATGGTGCCGCTGATCGGCGGACGGATCCCCGAGGGCGCGGTGGAGGTGCCCGCCAACGGCCCGGGCCGGGTGTTCATGGTGCCGGATGGGACCACGCCGCCTGCCACGGCACCGGCGAGCTCGGACGCGGGAGAGGCCAGCCCGCCGGCGGAGACGCCTGCCACGACGCCGTAGCCTGTCGTGCCGTGGCGTCAGCCGTAGGGCCGCGCTGCGCCGAGGATGGCGCCGAGCCCCACCACGAGTGCGGGGACGGCGATCCCCCAGGCAAGCCACGGAAGCCACGCGATCAGGCCCCCTGAGGCGGCCACCGTGAGGCCGAGTCCGACGATGGCGCCGACGGTGGGGTGATCTGGGACCGCCCACTCGCCGGCGCGTAGCGCCACGCCAAAGACCCCGGTGGCCCCCGCCCCGAGGGCCGCGATCGGCACGGCCAGGGCCAGCGGGGCGGTCCAGCCTGGCAGCACCAGCGCGATCGCGGCCACCGCCAGGGCGAGCGTGGCCAGGGCGCCGACGCCCGCCGCGCGGATCGGGTGGCGCAGGACCCGGCGGCCGGCCCGGGACGCCAGCGCGGGACCGAACCCCGCGCCGACGAGCCCGAGGCCGCCGACCAGGGTGGCGGCGAGGGTCCCGTCCGACCAGGTGCCGGGCGGGGGAGGCTGTGATGCACCGGCGGCGTGGCCCAGCGGATGGCGGATCACGCCGCCCCACACGAGCGGTGGGGTGGACAGCTGGGCTTGGTGTGCCACCAGGACGTCTCCGCCGATCGCGGCGACCTCGCCCTCGACGGTGCCGAACACGATCACGTCGCCGCCGATCGCGATCGCGCGCCGGACCCGCTCTCCGGCCGCCACCACCGTTCGGTCTCCCCAGTGGATCCGGTCCTCGGTGGCGGGGGGGACCGGGGCGAGGGCGTGCCCACGTCCGAACGGGACCGAGGGGAGGCGCAAGGCCACAGGGAGATCGTCTCGGAACCCCGGCGTGTCGTCGCGGGACGAGCTCGGGGCGGTGGCGCGCAGCAGGGCCTGCCGGGTGACGAGGGTGGCCTCTTCTTGCGAGAGCAGGTCGAGCTCGCGGGCCATGCGGTCGCGATCGGCGAGATCCAGGTCGGGATCGTCGATGCGCCGCAGCAGGAGGTGCCGGTCTCGGCGGACGTCCTCGAGGCGGCTGTCGAGCGTCTGGAGCAGCCCGTCGCGGGTGGAGACGTCCAGCCGTGGCAAGACCGCGGACAGCTCGATCAGCGTGCGGCGTCGCTCGTGCCAGGCGGCGAGGGGGTCGCGGTAGGTGACGACCTCGCTGGTGGGGGGGGCATCCGGTGCGGCGAGGGCCGACCCCGCGCCGACGCCGAGGAGCCCGGTGAGCAAGGGCAGCACCACTGCCGCGCGCCCGGGTCGGCGGGGTGGGGTGCCGCGGGGGCCTGGAGGGCCGGCACGGCGGGGACGGCCGGTCACGGCAGGGCCCCTCGACGCACCGGCGCGAGACGCCGAGCGGCCAGCGCCAGGGCGGCCGTCGACACGATCAGCACGCCCCCGACCGCGGCCCGCAACACCACGGGCCGGGCGGTGACGTCGTCGAGAAGGACGAGCGCGAGCCGCACCCAGGCCGCGATCGCGGGATCGGAGGCGGCGGAGGAGATCCCCGCAGACACGAGCGCGAACCCGATCGCGGCCATCCCGATACGCAAGGCAAGGCGCCTGCGGGGACGGCGTCCCGCGCGCACCGCGGCCAGCAGGTCGGGCGGGGGCTCGGGCGCATCGAGGGCGGCGAGGACGTCGTCGAGGGGGTCGAGCTGGCGGAGGTAGCCCTCGCACATCGGACAGTGGTCGAGGTGGGTGGCGACCTGGGCGGCCTCGTGGTCTCCGAGCTGCCCGTCCGCGAAGGCGTCGAGCGTGCCACGAGACGGGCAGCGGCTCATGGCGCGTCCTCCTCCCCCAGCAGGTCGCGCATGCGCCGCCGGGCGCGGAAGATCCGGTTCATCACCGTGCCGAGGGGCAGGTCGAGGGCCTCGGCGATCTCGACGTACTTGAGGTGCTCGAAGTGGTACAGGACGAGGACCTCCCGGTACTTCGCGGGCAGCGCGTCGAGGGCTTCTCGCACCCGGTCCGCCCGGCGGGCCTCGAACACGCGCATCACGGGGGAGGGGGCCGGGTCGGGGCGCTCTCCGACCAGCGGTGCGGACGGGCGACGGATCCGTCGGCGCTGCTCATCGATGCATGCGTTGCGGGCGATCGCGTACACCCAGGTGCTGAACTTCCGGCTGGGGTCGTACCGATCCAGGCTGCCGAGGATGCGCACCATCACGTCCTGGGCGACCTCCTGGGCATCTTGATCGTGACCCAGCAGGCGCCAGGCGAACCGGTAGATGCGCGGGGTCCAGCGGCTGGCGAGGGCGTCGCGCGCCGATGGATCGCCATCGGCGGCCCGGGCGATCAGCCGGGCTTCGTCGTCGGGGTGTTCGAGAATCTCCAGTGCGCGCACGGCACGTCCCTCCATGCAGGGCCCTACGATGCGCACGGGCCACTATTTCGCAACCCCCGATTCGAGGTATGTTGGACGAGGAGGGCGCTGGATGGCCGAGGACCGCAAGCCACCGAGCCGACGCAAGGACTACGAGGAGGACGTGGGATTCCCCGTCGAGATCGTGGGCCGCGACGGGGTGGTCCGCCGGTACGACTTCGAGAGCAGCGTGCGCCTGTACGAGCGCCGCGCCGGGGTCGCGGGGGCGCGGTTTGCCGAGGCGGCCCGGGTCGCGGCCGAGGTCGCCCACTGCCGCGCCCGCATCGCGCAGCTCCGTCGAAGCTTCTTCCACCGCCACGGCTGGGCCCCCACCGCCTCCGGCGAAGAGCCCGACGCCGTTGATGAGGGCATGGCCGCCCACGTGGTCGCGCTCCTGCAGCGGGCCCTTCGTCAGCCTGGCCGCATCGCCGTCACGTTCACCCGGCTTCCCGGGGGCACCCCCGGCGTGTACCGCTGGCACCTGATGACCGATGAGGTCGACGGCCTCGTGCTGGAGGCGATCCGTCGGGACGTCCCTGGCGCGGAGGCCGCCGACGCGATGCGCCGGCTCGCCCTGTCCATGGCCTCGCGGGCGGGGGGCGATGCGGAGCGCCTGGTCGCGGGATCGAAGAGCGCAGACTGGTTGCTGCGGCTGACCGGCCGCGCAGAGGACGTCGCCTTGTTGGCCGCCTCGGTGCCGGCGGCGTCGGTCGACGCCGGTCCCCGGGGCGCTGCGTGGGAAGAGATCGTCGATCTTGTCCACAAGGGCGATGCCCCGACGGCCTACTTGCGATGTCGGTGGCTGGTGCAGCGTCGGCCCTGGCACCGGGATGCCTACGTCCTGGGGGCCCAGCTCGCCGCCAGCCTCGGCCGCGACGGTGACGCCGAGGACCTCGCGTTCGTCGGACTGCGCTACCTGCCCGACGATCCGGAGCTTCGGCTCACCCGTGCCCGCGCCCGGATGGGCCGTGGCGATGCCGCGGGTGCGGCCGAGGACCTCGCCGCGATCGTCCCCGTGCTGCCCGTGGCGCGCGCACTCCAGGTGCTGGCCACCCTGCGGCGTGAGCGGGTGTTGGGGTTGGTCCGCGCGCGGTCGATCCTCGACGGTAAGGTTGCAGGGGAGCTAGAGACCCGGGCCACGCCACGCCCTTGCGGTGGCGAGCCGTACGGGGCGTCCTTGGTCGCGTCGCTGTCCCGGATGGTCGATGTCACGCTGGGGGCTTCGGCGACGCTCGGCGCGCTCGGCGTGCTGGGGACCGGGCTCGCGATGGCCCACCTCGCGTCCGACGGCGTGGCGGCGCTGGCCGTCGGGGCCCTGACTGCGGCGGTGGTCGTGTGGGGCGTGGGGCGTCACCAGGTGCTTCGGATGGCGGAGCCTGCCCTACAGGACGCATCCACGGAGCTGATCGCGCGGCTGCGATGGAGTCCACGCCGTCCCGGGGCGGCCGGAAGCCCGCGGCGTGCGCCGGGCGCGCAGACCGCCACCGTCCGCTAGGCGATCGTGGGATCGTCCGGTCCCAGCGCCGCGGGATGCACGACGGGGGTTGCCGGGCGACCCCACGCGATTAGCTGGCGGGCCCCATCCGGAGCAGCCATGCATCGCGCGGACGACAACGAGCGGGACGAGGTCGACGAGACCCCCGGCACCGAGGCGGAGACGTCCTCGGACGGTGTGGACGACGGGGCCTCCGAGGCGCCGACTGAGGCCGCGGAGGCCTCCGACGACGGTGAGACCCCGGTCGGCGACGACGTGATCGACGCCGAGGAGCCGGTGGAGCCCGAGCTGCTCGATCCAGAGGCGCTGCAGGCCGAGCTCGTCGCCACCCGCGCAGCCCTGATGGTCGCCGAGAGCAGCCTGGACACCGCGCGGTCGGAGCTGTCGGAGATGACCGAGCGTCTGCGCGCCGTGAGCCGCGGCTTCCAGGAGCAGAAGGCCGAGATGGCCGCGTTCCGCTCTCGGATGGAGGAGCGGGCCGATCTCGAGAAGGCCCGTCGCCGGGCCGAGGTCGTGCGCTCGATCTTCGAGCCGGTCCAGAACCTCCAGCGCAGCCAGGACGCAGAGGGCGACGTCGAGGCCTTCCGCGAGGGCGTGCGGATGGTGCACCAGCAGTTCATGGACGCGCTCACCGGGCTTGGCCTGCGGCGCACCCCGGGCACCGGCAGCCCGTTCGATCCCAACCTGCACGAGGCGCTGGCGTTGGTCCCGGTCGAGGACGCGGCGCTGGATGGCTGTGTGGTCGACGTGTTCGACGACGGCTGGATGGTCGACGGCCGCGCGATCCGGGCGGCCAAGGTCACGGTGGGAAAAGTCGAGGCCGCGGAGCCGGAGCCCGAGGCCTGATCGTCTCGGGTCTCGTCGCCACGGCCCTCGTCGGCATCGGACTGGTCGTGTGGTCGGAGCAACCGGCCGCGGCGCCTTGGACCGTCTCCAGGGCGGAGGTCGCAGCGGTTCGGATCGGGGCGTCCGTGCTTCGACCCGAGCAGGCGGCCTGTCCGCGCCAAGCGTCCGATCTGCTGGACGCGATCGAAGAAGGGCGGGTGGATGCCGTTCGGGTGGATGGCCTGGCGCGCGCGGAGGCCGGTCTCGACCACCCGACGGATCTGCGGATCGAACAGCGCGACGGGGGAGCGATCGACCTCCTGGTGGGACGAAACGCGCCGGTCGGGGGTCGTACCTATGTGGCCTCGGACGGGGTCGTGTGGGCGGTCCACGGCGGGTTGCGGGACGCGATGGACGCGTGGGCTGCGGGGTGTGACCAGGAAGGCGGGCCCGACGACGGCGGCTGACGGAGGCACGATGCACACCAGGCGCGGGATCGGACGGGCTGGACGAGGAGCACGGGAACGCGTGTCACGGTGGGCAGGGGCCGCGCTGCTGCTCGTGTGCTGGGCCGGGTCCGCGATGGCCTCCGAGGTGGCGCCCGTCGATCCCGACGCGGTGGAGACCCCGGTGCCTGCGTCGTTCCTCCCGCTCCCGGAGCCCGTGGCGCAGGCCCTGGCGCGGTCGGACTGGGCAGCCGCGGCGACGGGCCTGATCGGCTGGCCGGCGGACGAGCTCACGGGCCCGCAGCGCGCCGATCGGGCTTTCTTGGTGGCCTGGAGCCTGGTGCGGGCGGATCGCGCGGTGGAGGCGACGACCTGGCTGTCTGCCTTTGACGGGGTCACCCGCGCCCCCGCGCCGCTGGTCGACCTCACGGCGGGGGAGATCCTCGCCGCGAGCGGGAGCCGGGAGGACGCGCTGCGTCGGCTCGAGGCGGTGCCGTCCAGCCACCCCGCGGGGCCGCGCGCCCTCGCGGCCAAGGCCGAAGTGCTGCGGGCACTGGATCGGACGCAGGAGGCGTCCGTGGCGTGGTCGGAGGTGGTCGACCGCGCCGACCCGGGGGCAGGCATCGCCCTGGGCCTGCGCGTGACCGCGGAGCGGCTCGGGCCAGGCTCGGAGGCTGCGTTGGCCCCGCTGCGTCGCCTGTGGCGGGCCTACCCCACGACGGACGAAGGCCGCTGGGCCACGGCCGTCCTGCGCGAGCGCTACCCCGACCGGCGCTCGGACTGGCGGGAGCGTGCCGCGCGGGCAGAGGCCTTGATGGGGGTCGGGGCCTGGAAGGATGCGGTCGACGCCACGGAAGGGCTGGATGCGGAGGTGGTCCGGGGCACGGTCGACGGCTGTGGGCTCGCCTACACCCGGGCCCGGTCGATGTACAAGCTCAACCGGCTCAGCGACATGCTGGCCTTCCTCGACGCCGGAGGCCTCGCGTGGTGTGCGGGGATCACCGGGGAGGACGGCCACGGCCACAAGCTGCGGTACCTGCAGGGCATGGCCACCACCCGGCTCAAGCGCCACGCGGAAGCGGCTGCGGCCTACGCGGCGATCGCGGTCGAGCATCCGGAGACCACCTACGCCGACGACGGCCTGACCCGGGCGGGCATCGCCTGGCTGGAGGCCGGCGACACGGAGGCGGCGCTGGCGGCGTGGCGAGAGGCCCTCGAGCGCTTCCCCTCCGGCGACACCGTCCCAGAGGCGACCTTCCGGCTGGCGTTCACCCGGTGGGAGCAAGGCGCGGTGGACGAGGCCCTGCGCACCGCGGACGCGCTGGCTGCGCTGCCGGCGTCTCAGGACGAGGTCCACGTGTTGGCGGGACGGTACTGGGCGGCGCGCTGGCGGGCTTGGCCTGCGATGGCAGGGGACACGCCGGCCTCCGGGTCAGCGCGCCAGGAGGCGGTCGACCGGTTCACGGAGCTGGCCCGGCAAGCCCCTCACCATTGGTATGGCGCGCTCGCGTTCGCCCGCCTGGCCCAGCTCGCCCCCCGCACCGCGGCGGGGCTCCAGCGGGCGCACCGGTCTGTCCCTGATCCGTCCAGCCTGCCGGTGCGCACCGGGTGGCGCGA
>JAUHWK010000380.1 GCA_030424555.1 bacterium
ATCATCCCGTCGGGTAGCTCGCCGGTCTGGCGGCCGGCGACGGCGCGCAGGTCGCTGATCGACACCTGGGTCAGCCCCTTCGCGAACACCGCGCCATCGGGACCGGCCACCAGCGCCCGCCCCTGGGGGACGCGCACCTCGGACACCGGCTGGCCGTCGACCGAAGCCGTCGCCACCAGCGCCCACCGCCCTGTCGCCGCGCGCGCCGTGTTCACCCCGCGTCCACCCGCACCACGTCCACCAGCCCCGACACCCCGGCGACGGCGGCCTCCAACGCGGCCCGATCCCCGCTCTCCAAGGTGACGATCAGGCGATGTTCCGCCTCGCCCCAGCGCGGATAGGACCCGATGTCCACCGCGGGGTGTGCGGCGTCCAAGGCCGCGAGCGCGCCCGCGACGTCGGACTCGCGATCCCGCGCGTACACCCGTGCTGCATGCAGCGTCTTGCCCGGTAGCGACGGCGCGAGCGCCTCGAACTTCTGCTGGACGAGCGCGGGGATCCCCGGGAGTACGTACACGTTGCGCACCCGGATCGTGGGGTACGACGCGCCGCCAGCCCGCACGAGCTCGGCGCCGTCCGGCACCGTCGCCATTCGCAGGTTGGCCTCGTCCACCAGGCCGTGCTTCGCCAACAGCGCCCGCAGGTCCGGATCCAGGCGCAGAGACATCCCGAACGCCTGCGCGACCCCCTCGAAGGTCACGTCGTCATGGGTGGGCCCCACCCCGCCGGTGGTGAACACGTGATCGTGCTGGGCCGACCGCGCCACCTCCTCGGCGATCGCGTCCACGTCGTCGTCGATGATCGCCAGCCGGCGCAGATCGATCCCGAGCGCGCGCAGCCTCTGGGTGAGGTACGGCCCGTTCTCGTCGGCGAACTTGCCGGTCAGGATCTCCCGTCCGATCACCACGATCGCGGCCGTCGCCATGGATCCTCCACGCAGGGGCGTAGCACCCGTCCCGTCTCCCGGCATGGGATCGGTGCACCCGGTGACCGGGTTGGCGAGCCTTCGCACGGCCTCACCCCGACTCTCCGTCCCCCACCACCCCCAGGATGCGGTGCGCCAGCTTGGACAGGGCCACCCCTGGCACACCCCGCGGACACCACGCCATCGCCTCGTAGAACCCTGGCGCCACGGGCGTGGGCACGTCCGTCGACACCGCCATGCCCCACACGGTCAGCGTCAGCCGCCGGTGGGTGAACACGTGGACCACTTGCCCCAACGGGTGCAGATCCTGCGTGGCCGGGAGGCCCACCCGCGCGGCGAGCAAGGCCGCCACCCCCGCCGTCTCGCCGGCCGGGTCTGGCTGCCACGGCGGCTCCCACAGCCCACCCAGCAGCCCCGGCGGTCGACGGGCCAGGAGCACCTGCTCGCCCCGCATCACCACCACCGCCGTGCCCTGCACCGCCACCGGCTTCTTCCGGGCGGGGAGGTTCGGCAGGGCTTCGATGCGATCGGTGTGCCGCGCGACGCACACCGCCCGCCAGGGGCACGCCCCACAGTCTGGACGCTGGGGGGAGCACACGGTCGCTCCGAGCTCCATCAGCCCCTGGGTGACCTCGCTCGCCACCGACGCGTCCTGGATCGCCTCGACCCTCGCCTGGAGGTGTCGACGCCCCGCCGCCCTGCGCGGGTCATCCCCAAAGCCGTCTACCCGACAGATCACCCGCTCGACGTTGCCATCCACCGCCGCCGCCGGGATCCCGAACGCGATGCTCGCGACCGCTCCCGCCGTGTAGGCCCCCACGCCCGGCAAGGCCCGCAAGCCCTGGACCGTCTCGGGGAATCCAGCCTGTGCGGCCTTGGCCGCCGCATGCAGAAAGCGCGCCCGCCGGTAGTAGCCGAGGCCCTGCCACAGCCCGAGCACCTCGTCCTCCGACGCCGCAGCGCAGGCGGCCGCGTCGGGAAAGCGATCCAGAAACCGGTGGAAGTACGGCACGACCGTGTCCACGCGGGTCTGCTGGAGCATGGTCTCGGAGACGAGGACGGCCCACGGGGACGGGTCCTGTCGCCACGGGAGATCCCGGGCGACCGACCGGTACCAGGGAACCAACGACCCGCGCAGCGCCTGGGCTGGCGCGGGCCTCACGACTCCCGACGACGGCGCAGGGCCCCCACGGCGAGCAGCACGAGGATCATCCCTTGGGCGGGCGCACCCGCGCCACGGCCCGAGCAGCCGCCACAGCTGGTGTCGCACTTGTCGGTCTCAGGGTCACAGTCGGAGTCCGACCCGCCATCGGTCCCACCCGTCTCCACCAGGCCAGACTCCCCGGTGTCGTCGGTCTCCTCGGTCTCGGTCTCGGTCTCAGTCTCGGTGTCGGGGGGATCGGTGTCCTCCGGCGTGGGCACGATCAGCGTGCGCTGCTCGCTCCACGGACCCGGCCGACCGCCGTCGTCCACGGCGCGGCCTTGCCACAGGTAGGTGCCCGGCTGCAGGCCCGTGACCGTCCAGGTGACGGTGCCCGTGCCGGTGGCCGGCGCGCTCAGGATCTCGTCGACGACGGTGGTGCCGGAGAGCACCTCGATGTCGTACACGAGCACGGTGCTGTCGGGGTCGGTGACCTCGGTGATCTCGAGGGTGGCCTCCCCGGTGGCCGCCTCGAACAGGTCTGCCGGCGAGACCAGCTCGACCTGCCCGGGCGGGTCGTTCTCCTCGCTGATGAACACGCTGATCTCATCCCAGGGCGACGCGGCAGCGGTGAACTGCTCCACCATGCGCACGCGGATGTAGTAGGTCGCGTTCTCCGCAAGGGATCCGGCGACCGCCCAGGACGTCGTGCCGCCGGTGCCCGCCGCCACCGTGGCCGCGATCGGCGCGTTGTCGAAGGCCGGGGACGAGTCCACCTGGAAGGTCACGCGCAGGGGGTCTCCCTCGGGATCCATCCCGTTGGTCACCACGATGGTGGGCGACGCCTGGTCGACCGTGACGCCATCCAGCGGCGCGGTGATCGTCGGGGCGGACGGCGCGGCGTTGAAGGTCTCGGTCGTGAACATCCGGCTCGTCGACAGCGCACTGTCCAGGCCGGTGGCGTCGGTCGCGAACGCGTACCAGGTGTAGGTCTCGCCCTCGGTCAGGTCGACGTCGACGGTCCAGCTGACCCGGCCCGCCGACGGCACCAAGCCGCTACCCTGCGCGACCACGGTGTTGTTGCTGTCTTCCACCACGATCGTGAGGGTGAACGCATCCCCATCGGGATCCGGCGACGGCGTGGCCTGCAGCGTGGGCCGCAGCGTGTCGACCTCGTCGAGATCCACCGGCGCGTACAGCACCGGGGCACCCGGCGCCTCCTCCACCGCGTTGACGATCAGGCCCTCGACGTTGGTCCACGGGCTGTACCCGAAGCCATCGTAGGCCCGAACGCGCCAGTAGTAGCCGCGGTTCTCGTCGAGCACGACGTCGACCTGCCAGCTGCCCTCGTCCCCGGTGGCCGTGACCCCGGTCACCGCCGTGACGGGCGTGATCGGCGCGGCGCTCGGGAACACCTGGACCTCGTACGTGAGCGGATCGTCGACGGGCGAGACCGAGGTCTCCCAGATCAGGTCTGGCTCGGCGCTCGCCACCTCCTCGAGACCCACCGGCTCGACCGGCACCGGCGTGCTCGGCCGATCGTCGGAGCGGGGGTTGGTGCCGCCCAGGTACTCCTGCATGTTGGTGCGGCCGTCGCCGTCGGGATCGCCGTTGGCGTTGTTGTTGCCGGTCGTGTCGAAGCCGTTGGCCGTCTCCCACGGATCGGGCAGCAGATCGCCGTCGGCGTCGACGAGGATCACCTGGAGCGTCCACGCCATCGTGGACTCCCCGCCGTCCTCATCCCGCGCGATGATCTCCATCGGGTAGTTGCCGACCGAGTTGGGCGGCGTGGCCCAGGTCACGACCCCGGTGGTGGGGTTGCCGGACGCCCCAGCTGGCAGCGTGAACTCGAAGGTGATGGTGTCGTCGCCCGGATCGCTGATCAGCGGGTTGTAGGTGTAGGTCGCCGACTCCGCGACCTGGATCGACGGGGCGAGCCCGAACGTCGGGGCGATGTTCGCGATGACGATCTCGGAGGTGCGGACGTCCTCGCGGCCATCGAGATCGGTGACCGTACACGAGACCTGGAAGGTGCCATCGTCGGGCCAGGCGTAGTTGACATAGCCCTGCTCGCGCGTGTCGCCGTTGCCCATGTCCCACAGGATGTCGAACCCGCCCGAGGCCCCGCGATCGAACCCGGAGCACCGCAGCTCGACCGTCCGCCCCTCATCGGTGGCGGTGGGCACG
>JAUHWK010000381.1 GCA_030424555.1 bacterium
CCAGCTCGGTCTTCCTGGCGCGGGTGCGGACGGTCGCCCGCTTGGTGACGAGCTTGGCGGCCGACGCCGTCACCGTGACATCGACGGTCGTGGTGCTGCCTCCACTGTCCAGGACCGAGACGCGGATCGTGTAGCTGCCTGCGGGGATGGCCCCCTCGTCCGGCGAGAACCGCGGCGCCCAGGTGGGCACGTCGGCGGCCACCGGGAACGCCTGGGCGTCCCGGACGACGGCGCCCGCTCCGTCCAGCACCTCGTAGGACCCCTCGCCGGTCTCGTTGGACAGCACCCTGACCTTGACCGAGTCCTGGTAGCCGTCCTGAACCGGGTAGAAGACATCCCGCTGGGGGGTCGCCGTGACGACCGGAGGGTCGTCCGCGCGCGCCGGTCCCTCCCAGACCAGCACCATCGCCGCTGTCACCGTCATGACCGCCAGTCGCCGCACCTGGTCTCCCGTCGTCGTCGAGGTCGGGCTCCGGTCGGGGGTTGCCGTCCCGCCGGTCGAGGCGGCCCACCCTAACCCGACACGGCACCCGGTGAAGCGGAGTCGACCACCCCGCGTGCGCCGTCGTACGTCGGCCGGGCGACCCCGTAGACTCGCCCACGTGTGCGGCGTATTCGGCGTCTGGGCGCCCGGTGAGGACGTCGCGAAGCTGACCTACTTCGGGCTCTACGCCCTCCAGCACCGCGGGCAGGAGTCGGCGGGCATCGCGGTCAGCAACGGTCGGCAGATCCTGGTCTACAAGGACATGGGCCTGGTCTCGCAGGTCTTCGACGAGTCGACGCTCGAGTCGCTCAAGGGGCACGTGGCGATCGGCCACAGCCGCTACTCCACGACCGGCGCGTCGACCTGGCACAACGCCCAGCCGACGTTCCACCCCACCGTCGACGGCTCCATCGCCCTGGCCCACAACGGCAACCTCATCAACACCGGCGACCTCGCCAAGATGGTCGACGACCTCGGCGAGTTCGAGGGGCAGCTCGAGCTCCACGTCAAGCTGCCGAGCGTGTCGACCAACGACACCTCCGTCGTCACCTCCCTGCTGGCCCACCACGCCGGCCTCGAAGCAGACCTGTGCGCTGCCTGGGCGCGCCGCGTGCCGTCCGCCGACGATCCGAACGCGGTCGCCCTCACCGTGATGGCCCTCGTCGAGACCCTCACCCACCGGTTCACCCTGTACCCAGTCCCCCACGACCGCCCGCCCGAGGCGTTCGAGGCCCACACCACCGCCGCGATCGTGGCGTACGTGCGATCGATGGGGGCGTGAGGGGCGGTGATCTCCCCCCGATCGCGCGACGCGGCCTGGGTCCGAAGGCCTCAGATCGTCGGTAGGTTCCCACCGTCGATCACGTAGTCGACGCCTTGGATCGCGGCGGCTCGGTCGGACGCGAGGAAGCCGACCAACTCCGCCACTTCGTCGGGACGGTTGAAGCGACCGAGGGGAACCCCGCCGAGGGTGCGCAAGAGATCCTGACGGGCGGCGTCGAGGTCGCCTCCATGACCTGCGGCCAGACGCTCGATCATCGCGCGTGCCGCGGCCGTCTCGGTCCCACCCGGCGAGACGACCACCACCCGGACACCCCGCGGCCCCACCTGCCGCGCAAGCCCTTTGCTGTACGTGGTCAACGCCGCCTTCGCCGCCGCGTAGGCAAGGGTCGACTCCGGCAACGGCATCTGTCGCTGGATGGACGACACGTGAACCACCACCCCCGATCCCGCCTGGAGCATCGCAGGGACGAGCCGCGCATCAAGGCGAACCGCAGCGAGCAGGTTGAGGTCAAGCTCCGACTGCCACACCTCCTCCGAGAGCGCCTCGAACCCACCAGGCGGTGCGGTGCTTCCCCCCACGTTGTGAACGAGCAGATCGATCCCGCCAGCCGCAGCCTCGACCTCCGCCACGACATGATCGACCCCAGCGCGCGTCGCGAGATCGGCCGTGATCACCTCGATGCCGCCCGGCATCTCCCGAGGCGAGCGAGCCGTGACCAGCACCTGCGCCCCCGCGCTCCGGAGGCGCTGCGCGATCGCCGCGCCAATCCCCCGCGTACCGCCCGTCACCAACGCACGTCGCCCGCGCAGCTCGTGGGGATCGACGGTGAACCGGGGCGACGACGGCGCAGACGCCGACCACCACGCGATCCGATCACCCCGAAGGCGAAACGAGATCCGGATGGGCGCCGGACTTCCTTCGAACTCGCCCGACACGATCGCCCCCACGCGCACCTCGCCCGCACCGCCCTCCCACGACGTCACCTCCAGGTGGGGCGCGTACCGTTCGGCGGACTGCGTGGCCCAGGCCCGGATGGCCTCCACGCCGACGTGCTCGACCCCCTCGTCCTGAACGACGGCGTCGTCGGTGAACCGGGCGACGATGCCGTCGATGTCCGCGGCGTTCGCTGCGAGGATGTACGCGCGCACGGGCGCGGGAAGATGCGGAAGCATAGGAAATCCCTGGACGATAGGTGAAACGGGCACGTTGCGTCGTGCCCCGCCAGTCTAGACAGGGAGCCTCCGGTGACAAGAACGCACGTTCAGGGAACCAGCGCACCTCAAGGTAAGGATCGGGTGGAGACGCCCGCATCGGCGGCGCTGGGAATCTCTGAAGGGCTCCAGATCATCCAAGGCCGCTGGAAGCTCCAGGTGCTCTTTGAGCTCTTTCCTGGAGAGCCCCGCCGGTTCTCCGAGCTCCAGCGGTCCCTGGAGGGGATCTCGGCCAAGGTGCTGACCGAGCAGCTCCGCCAGCTCGAGGACGACGAGTACCGGATGACGCCCTGGGGCCATGCCCTGTGCCCTGCCCTCGACAGCCTCCTCAGCTGGCGACGCGAGCAACCGTCTGGGGCACCGTAGGCACCACGTCAGACGACGCCAGACACCACGGGGCAACCAGCCCAACGATGGACCTAGACCGCGATGAAGCACCCGCACCGTCCAGCGGGCGTCCCGCCATGCCTCGTTCGCCTCACGCCACCGACGTCGTCGCCGCCCACCAGACCATGACCAGGCTCAGCCACACCGCGCCGGTGAAGTAGCCGGTGAGCCAAGGGACCTCCGGCCGCCACACCGACCAGTCCTGGGTCACCTCGCGCCGATGCAGGGCATCCACGAGTCCGTCCCATGCGCCCAACCGATCGGTGCCGTGCTGCCCCTCACGCCACCGCGCCACGTACATGGGGACGTCGATCCACACCATGAACCCGACGTAGACCGCACACGCGAGGGTGCCGCCGAGCGCTCCCCACGCCACCGCGCCCTGGCCGTGCCACGCCGCCGCCCCAAAGCACACGCCCACCACCGCAAAGGTCACCGCCCGCAGCGACTCCTCGATCGCATGCCCGAGGTGGTTGCGGGTGATGAGGCCGTACCAGCACAAGCCCTGCGCGACGACGAGCGGTGGAACGATCCACGGCGCCACCGCCTGAACCCACGGCAGGCCCACCTCGCCGCCGACCGCGTACACGGTCAACGCGACCTGGGCGCCAAAGCACACCTCGGCCACCGTCGCCGCCGTCCGCCCCGCGACGATGCTTGAGGCCGGGTGGTCGACCATGCAGGTGCGCTCCAGATCGATCCGCGGGAGCACACTCCGGTACGCGCAGGCCCCCACGAACAACCCCGACAGCAGCAGGTGCCACCGGACCGTGACCGATCAGCCACGGACGGACGCCCGCCCCGGCTCGCCCGGGCTACCCGGCATCACGCCGCGATCGGCAGGCGCTCGGTGATCGCACCCGGACAGCCGGCTGCCTTGTAGGCGGCTGGCGTCAGCTGGGCGGCGGACAGGCCGAAGTGCTGGCGGTGGGTGCCTCGGCGCTCGAACATCCAGGTCAGGTAGGCTTGGACGTCCAGGTCGTGCTTCTGGGCGGTGCGGACGACGCCCAGAAGGGTCGCCCAACGGTGCGCTCCCTCTTCGCTTCCGGCGAACAGGGAGGCGAAACGCAGCTTGGCGTGTCGCTGGAACTCTCGCTCGGCCGCGTTGTTGTCGAGAGGCAGGTCGGGGTCGTCCATGAAGCGGGTCAGGCCGTCCCAGTGCCGAAGGCAGTAGTTCGCGACCTTGCGAACGGGGTCGCTGGGTGGAAGGTCGCCGTTCGCCACCTCCCGAAGCCAGCGTTCGAACCGGTCGAGAATGGGTCGGCCCTCCTGACGGTGGGCCCACAGCGCCTCGCCGGTCAGGCCCAGGGCCTTGGCCTCCGCCTCGTTCGCGTACAGGCCGTCGAGGAAGGCCCGTCCTTCCCTCGCAAGGAACGGCTGGACCTT
>JAUHWK010000382.1 GCA_030424555.1 bacterium
TGAGGTCCGGCAACGGCGTTCCCAGCGCAACCATCGTCGACGGCGTCAACGCCATGCTTCCTCCTCTGGCGCAGCCGGCGTGATCGCCTTGAGCACCCCCACGGACTGTAGCCGCCCGCTCATGTCCGTGGGGCGCACGTCCATCCCATCCCCAGCGGGCAGGGCAGGATGCGCGTGCACAGCCCCAGGTCCATCGGATGGATCCCGACCTCGCTGGCCACGATCGGCACCGCCAGAGTGAACCACAGCCCGACACAGTCCGCGAGCCGCTGGGGAACCCACAGAGCCAAGACGCGCCGTCCGCCCCGACCCGAGGGGGCATCGAACCCAACTGCCCTTACGGCCTCTCCGACGACGTCTTGGCGGCCGAGGCCCGCGCACCAGGGCGTGGCTCATCGGCCGTGTCGAGGTCCCGCAGGGCGTCCTCGAGGGGACGGTACGACCGGTCCTCGATCGCGGCATCCTGGAGACGGCCCAGATCCAAGAGGATCTCCTCGACCTCCACCCGGTAGCGGCGGATCGCGAGCAGCCGCAAGACCTCCGGGAGGCCCGGCAGCGCGAGGAAGACCATCGCGACCGGGATCGCGAGCGTGCTGCGAAGCACCCGGAAGCTGAACCAAGCGAGGAACAAGCCCCCGACGGCCAGGCCTATGCGCGCCAGCGGGCCGGTCAGGTCCCCCAGCCCAAACCCGCCAGCCTCGAGCTCGGCGACCCGATCCGTGGCCTTGTGGAAGCGGGGCAAGAACCCCTGCAGGAGCTCCTGGCGGAGAAACGCGATGTGGACCTGCGGATCGTCTTCGAGATCAAGCTCCCCGGCGATCACCCGCCAGTTGCCGGCCACCTGATCCAGGTAGACCCCAGCCCGTTGATCGAACACCTCCCGGCGACGCCCTGGGCTGTCGAACGCCCGTCGCACCCCGTCGAGCTGGGTGGCCAGCTTGCCGGCGACCACATCCAGCCGGAACTCGCGCGGAATCACAGGGCTCCCTGGGCACGGCTTGACGTGCAGGGGATACGAGATAAGACCGCCCGGCGCAAGGCAGGGCACCCTGTCGGCACGCACCCTTCGGGCGATTAACTCAGTGGGAGAGTGCCACCTTCACACGGTGGAAGTCACTGGTTCGAATCCAGTATCGCCCATACCATTGTCACTCGCTGCGCTCGCTCGAAGGGGCTCCGCCCCTTCAACCCTGCCGGGGTTCCGCCCCCGGACGACGGGTGGGTCGAGCCGAACGGGTCGAAGCGCCGCTCCTCCACCCGAGGGGCGTTGCTTCGTGCGTTCTGGTCAGTCAGGACCGACACGCCCCATCGCACCTGGTTTGGGAGGGGGCCAAGCCCCCTCCCCGGGCCCCTCCCCCGCGGGGGCGTTGCCCCTGCGACCCCCACGCCGTGGGTCGTTCGGGGCCAACACGCCTCCTCGCCGGGCCCCTCCCCCGCGGGGGCGTTGCCCCTGCGACCCCCACGCCGCGGGTCCGTTGGGGCCAGCACGCCTCCTCGCTGGTCCCCCCCAGGTGCAGCGAACGGACCACCTGCCGTGAACACGCGTCCGCCGTGGCATACGCGCGCAGCGTCTTCTTGAGGTGGACGATGCACGCCACACCCACGCCCCTCGACGGGTCCTACACGCAGACGGGGGTCGGCACCGATGCCGAGGTCCGGCGTCGGCTGTCGGTGCGATCGGACCGCCCAGGGCTGCAGCGCCTGGCGGTTCAGGTGCCGCTCCTGGTGCTGTCGGGCGTGGCGTTGGTGCTGGCGGACGGGTGGGTCCCCCTGGTCACCGCGGGCCTCCTCCACGCGACCCTCCAAGCCACCCTGTTCGCGCCGATGCACGAGTGCTCCCACGGGACCGCGTTCGCCACCCCGTGGCTCCAGCGGCTCGTGGCGTGGTTCACCGGGTTCTTCCAGCTCAGCGCGCCCGCCGGGATGCGGGCGTTCCACTTCGCGCACCACCGCCACACGCACACGCTCGGCGAGGATCCCGAGCTGGCCGGCACGACGTTCATGGCGGCGTGGCCCAAGGGTCCGATGATGGTGGCGCAGCTCTCCGGGCTCCCCATCTTGATCGGACGCTCGGGGTGGCTGGTGTTCTCCGCGCTCAACCCACGGTCCGAGGCCGCATGGGACCTCGTGATGCCCTTCGTCCGCCCCGCCCAGCGTGCCGGCGTCGCCCGGGACGCACGGTGGATGCTGCTCGCCCACGCCCTCGCGATGCTCACGGCCGTCGCCGTCGAGCCCAGGCTGTGGCGCGTGTACGCCGCCATTGCCGTGGCCCACGCGATCCTGTCCGCGTACATCATGGTGGAGCACCGCGGCCTGCCCACCGAGGGCGACATCCTCGCCCGCACGCGATCCTTCGCTGGAAACCGGGTCGTCGACTGGTTGATGTGGAACATGCCGTACCACGCGGAGCACCACGCCTGGCCGCAGGTCCCCTTCCACGCGCTTCCCGAGGTGCGCACCGCGCTGGAGGACCGCCTGGTCCACCGCCACGACGGCCTGTGGGCGGCGATTCGCAACCCGCACCCCACCCCGTCGGACGCGTCCGGATGAGGTCTCGTCGTCCGCCGCCGCCTCGGGCGAGCCAGGCGGGTCAGTCGAGGTGGTCTTGGATCGCCTCGGTCACCTGAGCCGACTGCTCGATGTGGGTGAAGTGGCCAGAGTCGGCGACCAGCCGGAAGGTCGCGTCGCGGAACCACGCGAGATCCGACGGCCCGAAGTACGACAGCGGCTGCCCTGGATCGGCGTCCGCCTGCAACAGCATCACCGGCGCCTCGATGGCCGCCGCCAGCTCCGGCATGCGCGCCATCATGGGCTCATACGCGGTGTCGACGAAGTACCGGCGCCACGCCTCGAACCGGTTCTCGGTGAGGCAGTGGGTCTCGTAGCCCGCCCGATCCGACGGTGTCAGGACGTCCTCTGGTGGGATCGCGGCGACAGGATCCACCGTCTCGAAGGTCTCCACCGCCTGAGGACCCGCCACGGGATCCGACATGGTCGTCCACCACGGCGTGTTGGCGGGATCGTAGGTCTCGATGGGTGCCTGGGCGCGGACGAACCGGCGGACACGGTCGGGATGGGCGCCGGCGATCTGGGTGCCCAGCGCCGCCCCCCAGTCGTGGGCGACCAGGTCGAACGTGTCGTGCCCCAAGCCCGCCATCAGCTCGACGAGTCGATCGCCCAGCCGTCGGATCTCGAAGGACCCCTCCGGGAGCAAGGGGTCGCCGTCCACACCGAATCCGGGCAGGTCGATCGCGATCACCGGCCGCGTGGACCCCAAGGATCCCAGCTGACGGTGCCACGTGTACCAACACTCCGGGGCCCCGTGGATGAACAGGATCGGCGGTCCCTCCCCATCGCCGCCCGACACCACCCGCCACGTCATCGAGTCCGTGGGCGACGCGGGATCTTCCACCGTCTGCTGGATCCGGCGCATCGTCATCGGCAGCCCCTCGACGGTCAGCGACGAGGTCTCCATCACCTCCAGGGTCCCGTCCTCCGCACCACAGGCCGCGAGCGCGACACCCCACGCCAACGTGAGTCGTCTCATCACATTCCCCCGGTCGGCAGGAGGTAGACCGGACTCGCCCAGGTCTGATCCCACGCGGTCATCGGACGGGCGTTGGCGGTCCCATCCTGGTTGGTCGTGCGCCGTCGGGCCCGGACGTAGATCCAGTGGTGCGACGCGGGATCGAGGCCCTGGACCTCCCAGGTGATCTCGTGTCCTGCCAACGTCGCGACGGTGCACCCGTCCACCACCACCTGGATCTCCTCGATCCGTGGCGCCGCGACCACGTTCACCGTGACCGTTCCGCTCGCCGGGGTCTCTCCCAGCTCGCCGAGGAACAGCGCGTCGGACTCCGCCTGAACCCCGAACAACACCGCCGCGGGACCCGTCGAGGCATAGTACGTGGCGGCCAACGTCCGCCGATCCACCAGCGCGTCAAACACGCCGTCGCGGGTGCGTGTCGACGGGAACACGCCGGTCAGGCCCCCATGGCCCGCGCCGATCCCACCGGGCAGGCCGGCATGATCGTCACTGCCTCCCACGAAGCTCAGCGCGAACCGTGCGTCGCCCTCCTTCCTCCAGTGTTGTTCCAGACGCGGCCGCACCAGGTCTTCGTCCGTGTTTGGGAACGACGTGATCAGGTCGACGTCGATGTCCTCTCGGACCGCACAACGCGCCGGGGCAGACCCCTCGGAGTTGCCCCACTGCGAGTAGATCTCG
>JAUHWK010000383.1 GCA_030424555.1 bacterium
CGCCCTGCCCGCCACCTTCGTGGGCCTCGGCTTGCTGGTGGGCCTGGCCTACCCCGCCGGGGCCGTGGAGGGCGCGGACTCCGCCTGACGCCCCATGTTGCTTCATGAACCATGGTGGTTATCGTTCCGATACGCTATGGGTTTCATGGAGGCGTCGTGGACACCCTGTTTGCAGTCCGGAATGCGCTGCGCGTCCTTGGCCGTCGGCTCGAAGAGCGCGGCACATCGCTCGACGTCGTGATCGTCGGCGGGGCCGCCCTGATGCTGGGAGGACACCACCAGCGGCCCAGCGAGGACGTCGATGTCCTTGCCGTGGTGGATGGGGAACAATGGTCTGGCCCCCGCCCGCTGCCCGAGGACCTCGTCCGAGACGTCCGCACCATCGGCATGGCGCTTGGCCTCCCAGTGGACGCCACCCACGGGCAGGACTGGTTCAACGCCGGTCCGGCCATGCTCATCCAGATGATCCTGCCAGACGGGATGCCCGACCGGTGCACGACGGAGCAGTTCCACGCGCTCACTGTCCGGGTGCCCCACCGCAAGGACCTGATCGCGCTCAAGCTCCTGTCGGCGTCCGGCATGACGCTTCGCCGCCGGCGCGAGGTCGATCTCACTGATCTCCGCACCCTCCAGCCAACCCCCGACGAGTGGGCCCACGCCATCTCGTTCTCCCTGCGCTGGAACGGTCTCCCGGACGCCTTCGAGGTCGACCTCTTGCCCACCCTCCAGGAGTTGGGCGCGCGAGACGCGATCGCCGCATGGAGGGCGTCGTGACCACGGGCTCCTTCCAGGACCGAATCCTGTCGATGGTGTGGCGCCAGTGGGGCGATCTCGGCGTGCCCGGGCCCCACGGGCAGCCGCACTGGGTCATCGACCCGGTCGCCCTCGCTTGGTTCACTCCCTTCCTGGTCCAGGACCTCGACGCACGCATCGCCGGGTTCGCGATGGGGTGGTGTGTCCAGCATGGCGCGGACTTGTTCTCCAAGAGCGACCTGTCGGCACACGCCAGCCGCGTCCCGGAGTGGGTCCTCGTCGACTTCCACGCATGGTGCGCGCGAATCCGGCACGATGGTGGCGGCCCACCATGGCCCGACGTCGACGTCCCTCCCTTTCCGATCCCGGCGGACGCGCGTCGCATGCCGCGGCGCGACGACGCGCCCGCGGCTGTCGCCCTCCGGGCCCGGCGCGTGTGGTGGCCCCCCAGTCGGGCCGATGTGGTGATGGCCATGCTCTCGACGCCCGAAGGCACGCCGTTCCGGGCGGCAGACCTCGAGCCCATCGGCATGACTCGGGTACACCTCAACCGCATCCTGAACGACTTCACCGCAGCCGGATGGTTGGAGCGATGGACCGAAGGCCGGGCGCACGTCCATCGCCTCCAGGCCCGCGCGTCGCTCGAGGCGCTCCTTGAAGCCCAGGACAAGGTCTGGACCTCATGGTGGGAGGTGTTCACCATCCTCGCCCACGTCCTCCAGGCCGCTCGACGGAGCGGGCGAGCGACGTTCCAGCCGGTCGCCGCAGCGGCTGGGCCAGCCGATCGCCAATGGGAGGCATTCTTGGTCCACGACGCGCTCCATGGGTGCGAACCCGCTCGCCATGCCATCAACTGGCACCCGACCATCTCCCACGAAGCGCCGATCGCGAGCCTGCTCGACGCGGGACACGCGCTCCTCCACAACGTCTCCACCGACGGACCATCGCCGCGCTACCCGTCCTCCACGGAGGCCCCATGAGACACCCTGTGTCCACCTGTTTTCGATCAGGCGGCGTTTTTGAGGGTCAACGCCCCGCCATGTGTCGCCTCTTCATAGGGGACACCGTCGTGCCAACATCGCCACAACACGCGGACCCATGCGCGGGCGAGGATCCTGATGGCGTGGGGGTGGTCGCACCCTCGTCCTCGCGCCTTCAGGTAGACGGAACGGGCCCATGGACTGGCGTGGCGGCTGTTGTCCGCGAACGTGGTGAGGGCGCGCCGGAGGCGCTTGTTCGCGGCCCAGCGGAAGCCGACGCCACGGCGCTTGCCCGACGCGTAGGTGACCGGCGCGACACCAGCTTGGGCGGCGAGACTCGCCTCGGTGGGGAAGCGTCCGGGGTCATCGCCGAGCTCGGCGAGGATCTGCGCCGCGTTCACCTTCCCGGCTCGCGGGAAGGACATCACGACCTGGCCGGCGGGAAGCTGGGCGACGGCGTGCTCGATCTCACTGGTGAGCTTTCGGATGCGGTCGACGAGCACGTGGAGGGCCGCCGCGAGGGCGAGCACCACGTGGCGCTTGGCCTCGGCCTCGATGTCGCTGGCGAGGCCCGTGGGGGCTCCACGCAGTCGCTCAAGGAGGACGCTGGGTTGGCGTCGACCCGAGTAGCGGTGACGAGCGAGGAAGCTGGCCAGGCGTTTCTCGCCGAGGTGCGCGGCGGCCTGGGGTGTCGGGTAGCGCTCGACGAAGGCCAGCGCGATGGGCGAGTCGATGGCGGCGAAGATGGCGACAGCACCAGGCCAGTAGCTGTCGAGCTGGGCACGGAGCTGGTTGGCGAGCGCGACCCGCTCCGCGACCAGGTCATCACGACCTCGCACCAGGGCCCTCAGGGCCTTCACCTCGTCCGACAGGGGCCGCAGCGGGGTGAAACGGTGGCCGTCCGTGCGCAGCAGATCCGCCAGCAGGTACGCGTCACCCGGGTCGCTCTTGGCGTTCACGGCGGCGTATCGGGGACGGCTGGCCTTTACGACGTTGGGATGGATCGGCACGACGACGTGGCCCGCCTCGACGAGTGTGTCGATGAGCAGGCCACTCGGACGCTCCACGGCGATGGGCAGCTGCTTCGGCTCGCCGCGCTTGCGCAGGCGACGCACGAGGGCCTCGAGGCCTGTACGGGTGTGCTTCACCTCGAAGCGATCGAGGACGGCTCCTTGGGCGTCGAGCACACAGACCGCGTGCATCTCGCTGCCCCAGTCGAGCCCGATGGTGACGGACGACATGGTTTCTCTCCACGGTGGCGGGGTATGCTCCGTGGTGCCGGGAGATCTCGCCGATCGCTCATTGGCAGGCGTTCCTGGGGCCTTTCTGCGGTCCATGCTTCGGGTCCCATGACGCAACACCCTGTGGTCGGTCGGGATCTCCCGGTGCCCTCGTGGCGGCGAGTCTCATGCGGGCCGTCAAGCGGCGAGCGAACGAGGCCGTCCACGAGGGAGCACCAGGAGCGCAGCAAGCCTACCGGCCGGCTGCTGATCGGGAAGGTGCACCAATGAGCGCGCGCCCACTCCACTTCGCCACCATCGGGGGCGACGGCATCGGACCGGAGGTGATCGCCAAGGCCGTGGCCTGGGCCCAGGGCGTGCTGGACGCGCAGGGGATCGAGGCCCGCTGGACCCACCTCGACCTGGGTGCGGACCGCTACCTGCGCGACGGCACCACCCTCGACGACGCGACCTTCGCGTTCCTTCGCGACGAGGTCGACGGCATCCTCCTGGGTGCGCTCGGCGACCCGCGCGTGCCCAGCAACCAGCACGCCAAGGACATCCTGCTCGGCCTGCGGTTTCGCCTCGACCTGTACGTGAACTTCCGGCCCATCGTCTGCCCGTCCGACGACGTGTGCCCGCTCAAGGGCAAGACCGCCGCCGACATCGACATGGTCGTGTTCCGCGAGAACACCGAGGGGCTGTACACGGGCGTCGGAGGCCAGTTCAAGCGCGGCACGCCGGACGAGGTCAGCATCGAGGCCGAGCTCAACACGAGAAAGGGCGTCGAACGCATCCTACGCGCCGCATTCGTCTACGCCGACACCCACGGCCGCCGCAGCGTCTGCATGGCCGACAAGGCCAACGCGATGCGCCACGGCCACGACCTGTGGCAGCGCGCCTTCGCCGAGGTCGCCGCCGAGTACCCCCACATCCGCGCGTTCCACCGCTACGTCGACGTGCTCGCGATGGAGATGGTGTCGTCGCCGGAGACGTACGACGTCATCGTCACCAACAACCTGTTCGGCGACATCCTCACCGACCTGGGCGCCGCCTTGCAGGGCGGGATCGGACGGGCGGCCAGTGCGAACCTGCATCCGGGGAAGCGGCCCGGGCTGTTCGAGCCGGTGCACGGGAGCGCACCGGACTTGGTGGGGACGGGGCTGGCGGATCCGACCGCGGCGATCGAGAGTGCGAGGCTGATGCTGGAGAGTGTGGGGGTGGAGGTGCCCGGGTGAGTCATCCCCTCATTCCCCCAGCCCGAGGACGAG
>JAUHWK010000014.1 GCA_030424555.1 bacterium
CTCCGGCCGCGCCGACGGTCCCGGCACCGGCGCCCGTGCCTGCACCCGCGCCCGCGGCCCCCGTGCCCGCCCCGGTGGTCCAGACCGTGTACGTTCAGGCGCCCGCCCCCCCGCCGGACCCCAAGTGCCTGACGCTTCGGTTCGCGACCACGGGCGAGGTGGAGAAGCGCCTGAAGGAGCTTCAGGACGCGGGCCACACCCGGTTCGTGTTCCTCGACGACCGCATGGTCTGCGGGTGGCAGAGCCCGTGAGCGACAAGACCGCGGCCCGTCGGGCTGTCCGGGCCGCCCTGGATCGGATGGACCGCGCCGAGCAAGTGGCCGCAGACACGGCGATCCAGGCCCACCTCGCGGCCTTTCTGCCCGGGCGTGGCGATGTCCTCGCGTACGCTGCCATGCCCGACGAGGTCGACCTCGATCCGCTGCTCGATGCCTGGGCGGCGGCCGGTCGCCTGCTGTTGCCGCGGGTGGAGGGGTCTGCGCTGACGCTGCACCGGATCGGCGATCGGGCACGCGATCTGGTCCCCGGCACCTGGGGCATCCGGGAGCCCGACGAGCACGTCACGGTGGTGGAGGACGCACGGCCCGCGGTGGTGGTGCTGCCGGGCCGGGCCTTCGATCGTGCCGGGGGGCGCCTGGGCCGGGGCGGCGGCTTCTACGATCGCCTCGTGCCCTCGCTCGCGGGGCGCCCGCTCCGGGTGGGGGTGGCGCGGTCGGTCCAGCTGGTGGACGCCGTGCCGTCCGAGCCTCACGACGTGTTGGTGGACGTCGTCGTGACCGAGCACGGGGTGATTCGCGCAGGAGATCTGGCATGAGTGAACTGGTCCCCCTCGTCGCGCGCACCGCGGCGATCGCGTCGTCCGGGGCGCTGCCGCTGGTCGTGTTCGACCTCGACTCCACGCTGTTCTCCACCGGCGAGCGGCACCGCCGGATCCTGGCTGAGTTCGCGGCGCGGCATGGGGATCCTGGGCTTCAGACGCTGGTGGACGGCCTGTCTCCGCGCGACTTCCGGTGGTCCGTCCTCGGCCCCTTGCAGCGCGCGGGCTGGGACGATCCCGCCCTGCACAAGGCCGTGATGAAGGCGTGGTCCAAGGCGTTCTTCTCGGATCGGATGGCCGACGTCGACCTGCTCGTGCGGGGGGCGCATGGGTTCGTGCATGCGGTGGCCGACGCGGGGGCGCTGTGCGTGTACCTGACCGGGCGGGACGCGCCGGGGATGGGGGCGGGCACGCTGCGGTTGCTGCACCGGGCCGGACTGCCCCTGCTGGACGGGCACGGGCTCGCGATGCTCAAGGCGAGCACCTCGGCGGCGGATGCGGCCCACAAGCAAGACGCAGCGGCCCGCCTGCGCGCGCTGGGCACGGTGGTCGCCACGTTCGAGAACGAGCCGGGGCACGCCAACGACTTCCTCGCCGCGTTCCCCGAGGGCACCCATGTCCTGGTGGGGGACGTCCACAGGCCCGGGGCGCCGGACCCCGATCCCGCGCTGGTGTGCGTCGAGGACTTCCGGGGGCCGTGGGAGGCGTGAGGGGGCGGGTCAGGTGTCGCCGTCTTCGACGATGGCGATGTGGTCCAGGTGACGGAAGCGCTGGTCCAGGTCGAGCCCGAACCCCACGACGAAGTGGTCGTCGATCGCGAAGCCGACGAGGTCGGCCTGCTCGTCGACCTCGCGTCGAGACGGCTTGTCGAGCAGGGCCGCGACCGTGACGCTGCGGGGATCGTGGCGTCCGACGAGGTCGCGCAGGAAGGCGGCGGTGTGGCCGCTGTCGAGGATGTCCTCCAGGATCAGCACGTGCCGCCCCTGGACGTCGTCCACCGTGCCGTGCATCAGGCGGACGGGGCCGGCGCGTCGGGTGCCCGCGTAGCTGGCGGCGCGCAGGGTGCGGATGCGCACGTCGACCTCGGGCATCGCCCGCAGCAGGTCGGCGGCGAAGAACATCGCCCCCCGCAGGACGACGATCGCCACGATCTCCTCGCCGCGAAACCGCTCGGACAGAGTGGCCCCCATCGCCGCGATGCGGGTGGCGAGGGCCTCGCGGTCGATCAGCACCTTCATGGCGTGTCCGTGTCCGTGTCCGTGTCGCGGGCGGCTGGCGCGTCGGCGGAGGGCACCGTGAGGTCCAGCACGATCGGCATGTGGTCGCTGATCGCCAGCTCCTGCCGCACCCCGATCTCGCCCGGATCGACGGCGCGGCCGTGGAACACGTAGTCGAGGGTACGGTCGGGCTGCTCGGCGCCGAACGGGACGTAGGTGCGCCACCGCTGGGGCTCTCCGGCGTACTGGGCGGCGGGGATCACGCTGGCGTGGCGGTCGAACAGACGCTTCACCGGGGTGACGTCCTCGGCGTACCAGGCACCCTCGGCGCCAAGGCGGGATGGGTCGTCGCCGGGCGGCAGGGCGTTGAGGTCGCCGCCGAGCAGCCAGGGACGGCCCTCGCCTTCCACCCGGGTCATCGCGGCGTCGAGCTCGCCCATCTGCTTGCCGAGCGTCCCGTCGCCCTTGCTGAACGCGGACAGGTGGGTGTCGAACGCGGTGAAGGTGGTGCCGTCGTCCATCGGAAGCTCGACCTCGAGCAGCGCGCGCTTGAGGTTGAACGCCTGGCGCCACCACGGCTCGTCGAGCAGGGCGAGCTGGTGCCGGGTGGCCTTGTCGACCCGGTACCGGCTGAACACCGACAGGTTCATGTCCACCTTGCCCAGGTGCTGCTGGGAGGGGTGGGGGACGTACCCGGCGCGGTGGTAGGGCGTGGCGAGGTGACAGGGGTAGGGCACGCGCGCGAGCAGGGCGGCGTGCTGGTCGATCCCGGCGGTGCGATCGCTGCCGCGGTCCACCTCTTGGAGCAGGACGAGGTCGGGGTTCTCGCGGCGCAGGACCTCGGCGATGCGGTCGAGCGTGTCCTCCACGTCGTCGGCCGTGACGTGGACCGCCTCCCCGCCGTCGTAGAAGAAGTGGTACCGCCGGCTGCCCGCGTACTGGACGTTCCAGACCAGCACCTTGATCGGGCGATCGTGGGGCATCGTGGGCGTGTCCGGCGCGCACACGACGGGGACGTCCATCTCGGGATCGGGCGTCCAGATCAGGCTGTTGACCCATGCGCCGAGCCCCACAGCACCCACGGCGATCGCCGCCACCCCGCCGCCGATCCACCGTGCTGCCCGTCCCGCCATGGACCCTCCCGTGCGCCCTCGCGCGTGGGGGTGGGGCTACCGCGATCGAGGGGGGGCCACCAGCGCGCGGGTTCGTCGCGGAACGTCGTGGAGGCGGCCGAAGCGTGCCGGGGTGTGTACGGGGATCGAACGAGGAGGTTCGATGACGATCGCCCGCGTCCGAGGCGTGCCCGTGTACGTCCACTGGACGTTGGGTCTGCTGCTCGCGGCGTGGGTGGGGTTCGCAGGGATCCAGGGCTGGTCCATGCTGGCGAGTGCGGTGGTGGGCGTGCTGTTCTTCGCCTCAGTGCTGGCGCACGAGGTGGGCCATGTGGTGGTCGCCCAGCGGTACGGCGTGGTCACCCGACGCATCGTGCTCCTGCCGATCGGGGGGGCGGCCCAGATGGAGCGCCGGCCGCTGTCGCCGCTTGAAGACCTGATGATCAGCCTGGCCGGGCCGGCGGTCAACCTGGGGATCGGGGCGGTGTTGCTCCCGCTGGGGATGGCGACAGGGATCGAGATGCTGGTCCGCATCGGCCTGGTGAACCTCGCCCTGGGCCTATTCAACCTGATCCCCGCGTTTCCGATGGACGGGGGACGGGTCCTGCGTGCGGTCCTCACCGAGCTGTTCGGGGCCGACCGGGCGTCGGACTGGACCCTGGCGGTGGGCGGCGTGTTCGCGACGGCCTTCTTTGTCCTGGGCTCGCTCGTCCCCGAGATCGGGCTGTTGTTGTTGGCGATCGTGATGGGCACGATGCAGTGGCGCGAGTACCGTGTGCAGCGACGCCTGCGGGTGCTGCAAGGAGCGTGAGGCGATGGTGTTCCGGTTCTCCAATCCCGACAAGCTGACGATGCCCGCCCCCTCCAAGGTGCTCGCGGGGCGTGCGGCGTCCATGCCCGTGTCCCCAGCGCACGTCGTGCTCGGCACCCCGGTGCAGGGCCCGTGGCCGGAGGGCCTGGAGGTCCTCGTGGTGGGCATGGGGTGCTTCTGGGGCGTCGAGCGGCTGTTCTGGACGATCGACGGCGTGTACAACACGGCCGCTGGGTACGCGGGCGGCGGCACCCCCAACCCCACCTACGAAGAGGTGTGCAGCGGGCGCACCGGTCACACCGAGGTCGTCCAAGTGGTGTACGACCCGGCGAAGGTCTCGGTCGACACGCTCCTCAAGACCTTCTGGGAGGAGCACGACCCCACCCAGGGCATGCGCCAGGGCAACGACGTCGGCACCCAGTACCGATCCGCGATCTTCTGGACGACGGCGGCCCAGCAGACCGCGGCCGAGGCCAGCCGCGACACCTTCCAGGGCCGCCTGACGGCCGTCGGGCTGGGTG
This sequence comes from bacterium, assembly GCA_030424555.1. Lineage (GTDB taxonomy): Bacteria > Myxococcota_A > UBA796 > UBA796 > JAUHWK01. The sequence continues at coordinate 4,479 of JAUHWK010000014.1, forward strand.
CCATCACGACGGAGCTGGCCCCGCTCGACGCGTTCTTCTACGCCGAGGATTACCACCAGCAGTACCTCTCCGACGCCAAGAACCCGCATGGGTACTGTGGATTGAAGGGGACGGGCGTGAGCTGTCCGGTGGGGGTTGTGGGGTAGAGAGGGTCTGCTCGCGCGGCCTGTTGCGGACTGGGCAGCGGGCGCGCCACGCGGTATTGTCGTTTCAAGAATCAAGAAATGAGAAGCCATGGCCCGCGCTCCTGATCCCCTCAAGCCGCTGGACGTCGTCGCCTCGTTCTGGATCGCGCTCCGCCGAGGCGCAGACTGGCAGCGTGTCGAGCTCGCGTCCGTCTTGGACGTGTCGCCCTCCATGGTGACCTATGCGATGAGACGGCTCGAAGAAGCAGGGGTGGTGCGCGACACGGGCCAGGTCCACAAGCGAGCGCTGCGCGAGATGCTCCCTGCCGTTCGCTGGTTCTTCCCGGCGGGGGCGTCCCACCTGGTGGGGTGGGGCATGCCCACCGGCCACGCTGCCCCTGGGCTCGACCTCGGCATCAAGGGGCGGCCTTACGTCTGGGAAGTCCCAGCGCGCGGTGGGCCCATCCCGTCGACGGAGTGGGTGGAGGGGCAGGTCGTCGCGCCCCTGCATGCGTGCGTGCCGGGTGCTGCGGGCCGCGACGCCGGGCTGTACCGCGTGTTGGCTGCCGTCGATGCGCTCCGTGTCGGAGGTCCGCGCGAGCAAGGCGCGGCCCTGGACGTGCTCGGCAGGCTGTTCGACGTGGAGGTGTCCTTGTGATCGAGCCGATCGATCGGGACATTGTCGCCGACGACATTGCGCTCATCGATGAGGATCTGTCCTGGCTCCACACACCACCCCTGCTTTTCGGTGGCTCCGTGGTTCCGTTGTTCGTCGATGACCCCGCCGTGCGCTCGGATGAGCCCCGCCGACCGAGGACGTGGATCTGCTGGTGACCGTCGAGGGGCTGTCCCAGGCCGCGTTCGAGCGCGAGCTGACGGGGAGAGGATGGATCCACGATCTGCGCCCGCGACGGAAGAACGCGCTCGCGTTTCTGTCGGCCGCCGGAATCCCAGTCGACGTGGTCATGGCGGAGCAGGCTGGGCCGACGGACTGGGTCGTGCGTGCCGCGTCGGCCTTCGACACGCTCCTCGTGTCCGGACGCAGGGTGCGTGTCCCATCGCCAGCCTTCCTTGTGGCGAGCAAGCTGGAGGCCGCGCTCGACAACCCGGAAAGATGGAAGGGGCCCTACAGCTCCCACGACCTCGCCGACGTGCTCGTCCTCCTGTTCGGATGCACGCGCACCATGAAGAGCCTGCGTGAGGCGCCCGACGACCTCATTGCGTTCGTCGGCCGCTGGGCGCGGGGCGTGCTCGCGGAGCGGGGGACCGTCTTCGAGACGTTGGTCGGCGAGCGGCCCCGCGCATTCTCGGAGGACGACCTTGTGGCGCTGTTGCTGGACCTGGTGGGCATGCTTCCCGCGCCGGGGTCTTGATCGGGTGGTGGGATTCCTTGGTCGCAGGGCACTGGCGAACTCGTGCGAAGGGCACGACACGCACGGTCACCAGCAATCCCTGTCGGGCGCCAAGAACCAGCCAGGGGGCCTGTGGGTTGAAGGGGACGGGCGTGGGCGGACCCACCGTCGTGGCGGAGAAGGGCGCCGTCCACCTACCGCTTGCGGAACGCCTTGAGACGCAGCTGGTTTCCCGAGTCCGCGATCAGTGTCTCGAGCCGCCGCTGGCGGGTGTCCTCCCGCTTGGCGCCCGTCACCCACCGGGTGGCCTGCTTGCGGTAGCCAGGTGGTTGGTCTTGGAAGAACGCCCAGGCCTCGGGGTTGCGCTGGAAGCGGGCGATCATGGCGTCGGGCAGGGTGTCGTCGAACGCGGCGGTCGCGTAGCCGCTGTCGGGGTGGACGTCCTTGAACGCGAAGGCCGCGATCCCTGCTGGGCGCATCCGACCCTCGGCGGTGAGCTGCTCGACGAGGTCGATGTTTCGGCGGCTCCACACGCTCTTCGGCGTTCGAGGCGTGAATCGGATCATGTAGGTCTCGTCGTCGCGAGACTTCCGGATCCCGTCGATCCAGCCAACGCACAGCGCCTCGACGACCGTCTCCTCCCACGTCACCGAGGGACGTCCCGTCGCCTTCTTGTGGTACCCGACCCACAAGGCGTCGGTCGTCGCGTGGTGCGCCTCCAGCCAGGCCCGGAAGTCCGCGGGCGTGGGGAAGAAGGTGGGGGTGATGTCGGACATGACGGGTTCCCGGGTGGGTGCGGAGGACAGGACCGACCCCGGGCAGGCCACGCTCGGCGGGCCGCGGGACCAAGCGGCCTGGGACGATCGGACGCCACAATCCGCCCAGGCCCCTATTCCGGACGGACGCGGGCCGGTGCGGGGGCTGCGTCGACGTGGCGGCCCAATGGGCTACCCCCGCTTCCCCCATGAACGCTGAGGTTTCGATGTCCGAGTTCTCCCTCGCCGAGGCCATCCGCGCCCAGACCGCGATCGACACCATTGCGGCGTCGCTCGACGCGATGACCCATGCCGAGCGTCTCTCGCAGATCGTCGAGGTGGCCGGGCGGCTCCAGGGCGACCTGTTCGAGATGGCGGAGGGCCGCACGATGGGGGCCGACTACTTCGTGCCCGACGGGCTCATGGACACCGAGGTCATCCACTGGGGTCGGAACTTTGCGCCCGCGTTCAACCGCTTCCAGAAGCGGTTCGCGCGGGTTGGTGACGAGGTGGTCGGGTACAACGAGCAGACCTTCAAGGCGTTCACCGGGCCGGGGTGCTTTGTGGGCGAGGTGCTGGAAGGCCCCGGCGGTGGCTCACAGTTCGCGATCAACTACACCAAGACCCCCAAGGGGGCGCTTCCCACCTGGCCGGCGATCCAGCCCAGCGGCGTCCGTCTCGGTCGGTTCGTGTACGGCGGCGCCCACGACTGGATGTGGAAGGTCAGCGAGCACGTGTCGGTCGGGCGTCCCCACAAGAAGGGCCGCTGGGAGGACCAGTGGTTCCTGCTGACCCGCGAAGACGTCGAGGCCTGAACCACGGGTGTCCGGCGCGCGACGAGACGGGTCGGCAGGGGACGGCGGCTCATTGGGCGGACGTCGGATCGGGAGGAAGGACGGAATGATGGGACGCGCGGGGCTGGTGGTGTGGTCGTGCTGGGTGGGGTCCGCGTGGGCGGAGGATCCCACCGCGTCCATCGACGCGTTCGTGGCGGAGGCGCTGCCCGCGTCGGGCGCCCCCGGCATCGCCTACGCCGTCGTCGACCAGGGGCGCGTGGTGGCGGGCGCCCACGGCGAGATCCTGTCGGGGAGCGGCGTGCCGCTACGCCCAGACACCCCGTTTCCCGTCGGCTCCCTCACCAAGGGCATCACCGCGGTCGCTGTGATGCAGCTCGTCGAGCGGGGCGCGATCGGCCTGGACGACCCGATCTCACAGCACCTGGAGGACTTTGCGGACGGCCCGGGGGCTGCGATCACCGTCCGTCAGCTCCTCAGCCACACCAGCGGCTACTCCACGCTGCAGGGCAACGATCGCCAGGACGAGGGGGGGGGCGGCCCCGACGCGTTGGCCCGAGAGGTCGCCCGGATCGCACGTTGGACACCTGCACACGAGCCGGGGACGCGCTGGGACTATTCCAACGCCAACTATCGAGTGCTCGGCGGGTTGATCGAGGCCGTGGGGGAGCGGGAGTACGCCGCGTACGTCGAAGAGCACGTGCTCGCGCCGATCGGGATGACGGACAGCTTTGTCGCGGACGGCGGGGTGTACGAGGAGATGGCGGTCGGTCACGTGCCGTGGTTCGGGGCCAAGCGCCCGCTCGACGACCGATCGACCGACCGATCGACCGACGGGGTGAACGCGCCGGCGGGGGGCGTGGTCGCGAGTGCCGAGGACACGGCGCGCTACCTGGCGGTGATGATGAACGGCGAGGACGACGTCCTGCGGGCGTCGAGCAAGGCCGAGATGATGCGCCCGGCGGGTCCGGTGTCCCCCCACTACGGGCTCGGCTGGGGGGTGGATCCAGACGCGGGGACCGTCGCCCACACGGGAACGGTTCCAGGCGCCGACGCGCTCGCGGTGATGGTGCCCGAAGACCAACGGGCGGTGGTGATCCTGGTCAACGGTGCCGGGGGGATGGGGTTTGGCGAGACGGCGGCGCTGTTCTCGGGGGTCGAGGCGAGAGGCCTCGGGGTGACGGACGCGGGGGTGTCGGGCCGAGGGGGCCGCATGGCGCTGTTCGGGATGTTCGCGCTGGCCCCGCTCCTGTTCCTGGCCTCGTCGGGGTGGACGTGGTCCCACCGGGACGCGCTCCGGGCCAAGTCGGGGTCCGCGGGCCAGCTCAGCGTCTGGTTTCCGCTGGTGGCGATGGCCGGGCTGGCGTGGGTGTCCGTGGGGCTCATCCCGCACCTGTTCGGCGTCTCCGTCGGCACGCTGTACCAATACCAACCAGACTTTTCCTTGGGTCTGGTGGCCACGGCCGTGACGGGCGTCGGGTGGGCCGTGTTCCGGGTGGGCGTGTACCTCAGCGGGCGAGACGCCTGAGGGGCCTCGCCACGTCACGCCGCCGACTCGGGCCTCGCCGGAAGGAAGAACAAGCCGATCAGCATCGCCGCGAACGTCACCATCGCGACGCCTTCGATCCGCTCGATCACGGCCATGTCGGACGTGGCGGCATCGCTGAGGATCACCTTCCGTCGTCCTTCTTCGATCTGGATCTCCGACAAGCGCAGCAGATCGGCCCGCAAGGCGTCCATCAGGTCGGCGAGCGTCTGGGGGAGGTCTGGCGCCTCGGACGGGTCTGGCCCCTCCTGCAAGGCGCGTTCTGCCGCTTGGAGTGCGTCGAGGTGACGCTCGAGCTGCTGGAGGGTCCGGGCTTCACCGGGGGTGAGGGTGGTGGCGCGAAAGGCCGCGATCCGCTGGGCGATGTCCTCGTCCACCGTGGGGTTTTCCTCTGCGTAGAACGTCGTGTCTCCCGTGACCTGCGCCAGTTCCTTGCGGTGGAGGAGGTTGGACAGCTCGAAGATCAATCGCTTCACCACGAGCCGGTCCTCGTAGATCTCCTCGATGGACTGCTGCACCTGTTGGTAGTTGTGGACGTTGGTCCGACCCGTGGCCAGGACGAACAGTGCCACGGCGACGATGGCGAAGGCGGACAAGAGCTTGGCGACAGGCGTCATGCCTGAGCCATATCGCCATCGGACGAGGAGCGGCGGTCGCCTGATGATTCGGGACGTTCGACCATCGGTCGCGTCCCCGGCCCCGTGGATCCGCGGCCCGTGGGTCCATGGCGTCCTCGGTCGGGGACGCCGGACGGTCCGGGAGGGCGGTCGGACGGTGGAGTGCGGGTGGAGGAGAGCGCGACGCGGAGGACGGTGCCGAGGAGGGGCCTGAGCGCGTTGCTCGGGCCATCGACCGTGCGCCCTGGGTGCCGTGGAGCTCAGTCGCCCTTGCCGGGCTTGGGGTCGGTGTCGTCGCGCCCTGTGTGGGGGAAGCCGGTGTCGTCGGGACGGTCCGAGGCGTCCGTGCCATCGCAGTCCTGATCGATGTCGTCATCGGGGATCTCTTCGGCGCCAGGATAGACGACGGGGTCCTGGTCGTTGCAGTCCGTGTCGGACGGATGCCCGTCGCCGTCCTCGTCCAGCGCGCCGGAGAACAAGTACACACGGCCCTCGCCTGGGTCGTCGTCGTCGAGGTTCTCATTGTAGGCCCCGATCCACACGTCGCGTCGGCCGTCGCCGTCCACATCGCCCGCCGGGGCCATCGCGAACCCGAAGAAGTCGCTGGTGCCGAATCCGTCCAGGACCTGGCGGTGGGTGCTCTCGACCCCCTGGGGGCCGCCCGCAAACGCGAACACGCGCCCGGTGTCCGGGGACGGACCACCGTACGCCCGCACGAGCACGTCGGGGAAGCCATCGCCGTTGAGGTCGCCGGGGCCGACGAGTCCGTCTCCGAACAGGGCGCCGCGGGCACCGGTGCCGGTCAGGATCTGGTCTGCAACCGGAGCAGGCCCGCCGGGGCGGCCGAGGTGGACGTGGACCCGCCCGCGCCGGCTGCTCCACCCTCGCTCTCCGATCAACAGCTCGTCGTCGCCGTCTCGATCGACGTCGCCCGCACTGGCGAGGTGAAACCCGAGCCCGGCGTCCGACGGCCCCTCGAGCTCGAACCACGGCGGGTCCCCGTACCCACCGGGTCCTCCCCGATGGCCGACGACCCAGACGTGCGGCGCGAGGTGGTCTGGCGAGGTCTCCTGGACGACCAGGTCTCCGTGTCCGTCGCCGTCCAGATCGAGGCCGACGGCGACGTTCCCGGTGCGACGGTCCGGCACGGACGGCGGCAAGGTGTCGAAGGGCACGGGATCCAGTCCGTCAGGGGTTCCACGGTGGAGCTGCCACGCGGTGGCGTCCGTTGTGGCGTCGTGAAACGACAGCACCACGTCGGCCAGTCCGTCGCCGTCCACATCCCCCGCGGGCACCACCCGAAAGCCGAAGAACGCAGGAAAGGAGAGGACCTGGTCGGCCACGCCGTCGAACGCGGCGGGTCCGCCGAGGGTGACGAGGACGCGGGCTGGTTCGTGCCGTGCACAGCTGTCGTTCGACACCACGTCGGGGAAGCCGTCGCCGTTGAGGTCTCCGACCATCGCCACTTCCTGGCCGAAGCAGCTGTCCACGTCGCGCAGTGTGGCGGCGGGCGGGGTGGACACACCGCCTGCGCGGCCCGAGAACAGGGACACGCGACCCGGCGCGTACGAGCCGCCCGGCGCGCCGACGACCACGTCTGGATGGCCGTTCCCATCCAGGTCACCCCCGCCGGCCAGGTCGTACCCGAAGGCGGCGGCGTCGAGGTCCTCGAGGACCTGGGTCGGGGTGACGGCCACCAGCGCGCCAGCCCGCACCGCGAGGGCGTCGGCCCGAGGGGCGTCGGGTGCCGGAGGTGCTGGCGTGGGCGCGACCGCGGGTGCGGTACACGCCGAGAGACCCACGATGATCCACGAGCGCATGGGGCCCCCCTTGGCTGCATCCTACCCGACATCGGTGCGCACGGCGCGACGTCGGTGCGGACGGCGCGTAGGGTTCCGTGCCCACCTTCCCCCCCCGCGGCGTGCTAGGCCCACACGCCGCCTGGGAGCCCGCATGACCGAGCCCACCGTCAACCCGTTCGCCGCCCCGGAGGCGCCCGCGGTGCTGTCCGCGGAGCCCAGCCAGCCGCTGTACTCGCGGCGGGCCTGTGCGGTGACCACGTTCTTCGCCACGCCGCTCGGGGCGGCCGTGCTCCTGGGGATCAACGCGCGCCGGACCGGGCAGTCGGTGCCGGGGATCGTGGGGATCGCGGTAGGGATTCTCGTGCTCGTGATCGGCGTGGGCTTCCTGCCGTTCCGCGTTCCGGCGATCGGGCTGTCCATCGCGCAGGTCCTGGCGGTGAGTGCGCTGCACGATCAGTGGTTCAAGGACGCTGTGCTGGCGCGCGCAGCCGACGGGATCGGCCCGGCGCCGTGGTGGCATGCGGCCCTCGTGGGCGTGGCAGGGTTCGTCCTCCAGATGCTGCTGCTCGTTGCGCTGGTGCTGGCGATCGGGATGGACGGGCTGCTGGAGATGTAGGCTGGCAGGGGATGTCGATGGGTGTAGGGTGCGGCAGGAGGGGTGGATGGGAGGACTCTGGCTGGCGATCCTGATCGGGTGGGCGGCCGCGGCGCCCGACGACACCGCCCCAGCGCTCGATGCGGAGGCGCCGGTCACCCCGTGGGAGGACGAGGTTCGCGCGGCGATCGTCGCGCACGTTGGATCGCGCGGCCGCGGGTTCGTGGCGTTTCAGGTGGGGCGTCCAGGCACGCCCACCCGGCACCGCGTCGTGGGCTTGGAAGGGGACGCGCTGATCGTGTCTCACGAGTCCCAGCGTCATCGCATCCCGCTCTCCGGCGTGATCGCGATGCAGACCGCGTCGCCCACCCTGGTGCTGGTCCTCGACCCGGCCCTCGCGCGGCCGGGATGGTCGGGCCACTACGTCGGGACCCTGCGCGTGGATCCTGCCGCCGTCGCGGCACCGATCGGATGGCGCCCGGGCCAGCCCCGTCCGGTGGACCCGGCGTTCGACGTGCCCATCGCCGACATCGACATGGTCCGGTGACGTGGGCTGCACGACGCGATGCAGGGGGACGTTCCGCGGCAGATCGTGCTGACCACGGGCGCGCCGGAGGACGGCCTGTCGGTGGCGTGGGTCGGTCTGGACCGCCGGGGACTGATCGTGCGTCACTGGCGGGACCTGGCGCTGCTGACCTGGGCGTCCGTGGGGGCCTTCGATCCTGCGCCGTCCGCACCCGGTCGATCCGGCGAGACACCCGCCTTCGCGGCGCAACCGGTGGCGACAGTGTGGCCCGTCGGTGTCGGTGTCAGAACACCCGAAGGATCGGGGTTGGAACAACCCATGAGGGCGAGGGACAGCGCGCAGCGGCGGAGCATGAGGGCACCGGGGTGGGGCGTGTCGAGTGGACCGCACGGCCCAGGCGCCCAGGACGCGGCCACCGTCAGGTTCCCTCCGGCGCCGTGACCCCGTTGAGCCGGTCGACGACAGAGAGGACGTCCCCGAGCTCGTAGAAGTCGACCGCGAGGGCGTTGACCCGGGTGCCGTGCGCGTCTTCACACCGCTGGACGTGGTCGATCAGCACGTCGGCGGGGTTGGCTTGCTCGGCGAGAGACGGCAGGGCGATCGGGGCGGTGAGGAAGTGGTTGAGGAGGAACAAGGGGTTGTCCTGATCGCCGCGGAGGCGGTCGCACGAGAAGTCCTCGGGGGTCTTGGCGGCGTAGGGGTTGTCCCACGCCAGCGTGTAGGCGTGGTGGTACCAGGCGGGCGCCGTGGCGCGCCGGTCGGACTCGGTGCTCACGATCAGCGGGGTGCCGGCGTCCACGAGCGCGCGGAGCGTGGGGAGGGGCTGCTCGGGGTCGAGGGTGGCGGCGAAGGGAGTGAGGCCGGCGTCGTCGAAGGCGCGCACGGTGGCTTCGGGAGAGGCGCCGTCCTGGAGCACGAACCACAGCACCTCGTGGGGATGTGCCTCGAGGAAGGACCGGAACCCGTCGAGCACGTCGACCAGATCGGACTGCCCCAGGTCGCACACGCCGTGGCAGAGCACGACCTCGCCGTCGACCTCGTAGGTATCCAGCATGAAACCGCGGATCCCGTCTTCGAGCTGGCGGGGGATGGCCCAGGTCTGGTTGGGGCCGAGCCACCCTTCCTCGGCGGACGACATCGCGTTGTGGGTCATCGCGAGGGTGACCTCGTCCAGGCGCCGGTCGCACAGGGCGGCGTGGCCGTTGCAGCGGACCGCTTCGGGGACGGACGGCGGTGTGTCGGAGGGCATGCCCGGTGGGACGCACGCGCTGCCGAGGGCGGCGAGCCACACGATTGGCGAGGCAAGGGGCTGCATGGGCCTCCGATGTGTCGGCGGTGTGACGGCAAGGTGACGGCGTAGCGCGTCAGAGGCCAGCCGTCCGCCGGTTCGGCGGCACGGGATGGCGGGAACGCGGGGGGGCGGGAGACCGGGGTGGGCGCGGCCTCGCGTGGGCTCACCCTGCGATCAGGGCGGCGGGCGGCCGACCCTTGGGAACCTGCGCCACCGTGATAGGGGCGCGCCGCCCAGGTGCGTGATGCCCCCGACCGCGGAGATGTCCATGAGCGTGTACACCGAGTACCTCGAGCAGATCGAGGAGAGGAAGACCCAGGGCCTGCACCCCAAGCCCATCGAGGATGCCGAGCTCGTCGAGGCGTTGATCGCCCAGATCCTCGATGTGGGGAACGCCCACCGCGCGGACTCCATCCGGTTCTTCGTCTACAACACGCTCCCCGGCACCACGAGCGCAGCCGGCGTCAAGGCGCGCTTCCTGGAGCGCATCGTGCGCGGCGAGGTCGTCGTCGACGAGATCACGCCGGCGTTCGCGTTCGAGCTGCTGTCGCACATGAAGGGCGGTCCGTCGGTCGAGGTGCTCCTCAACCTGCTGCTGGATGCGGACGCCGCCATCGCCGCGCAGGCGGCCGAGGTCCTCAAGACCCAGGTGTTCCTGTACGAGGCCGACACCGATCGGCTCGAGGCCGCCCACCGCGCGGGGAACGCGCTCGCGACCGATCTGCTCCAGAGCTACGCGCGCGCCGAGTTCTTCACGGGGCTTCCGGAGGTCGACGAGGTCATCCAGGTCGTCACCTACGTGGTGGCGGTCGGGGACGTCTCGACCGACCTGCTCTCGCCCGGTAGCGACGCGCACTCCCGGTCAGACCGCGAGCTGCACGGCCAGTGCTTGTTCGAGCACGACCAGGCGGCCCAGGACGCCTTGCGGGCCCTGCAGGCCCAGCACCCCGACAAGCGGGTGATGTTGGTCGCCGAGAAGGGCACGATGGGCGTCGGCTCGTCGCGCATGTCGGGCGTCAACAACGTCGCGCTGTGGACCGGGATCCAGGCCAGTCCGTACGTCCCGTTCATCAACATCGCGCCGATCGTCGGCGGCACCAACGGCATCTCGCCGATCTTCCTCACCACCGTGGGCGTCACGGGCGGGATCGGGATCGACCTGAAGAACTGGGTCCGCAAGCTCGACGACCAGGGGGCGCCCGTGCTGGACGCCGACGGCGAGCCCGTGCTGGACCAGCGGTTCTCGATCGACACCGGGACGGTGCTGACGATCGACACCCGGGCCAAGAAGCTGCTCGACGAGAGCGGCACCCAGGAGCTGTGCGACATCGCCTCGGCGCTGACCCCGCAGAAGCTGGAGTTCATCCGGGCCCAGGGCTCCTACGCGGTCGTGTTCGGCAAGAAGCTCCAGAGCACTGCGGCCGCGATCCTCGGCATCGAGACCCCGGAGGTCTACGCACCGTCCAAGGAGGTCTCCCACGAGGGGCAGGGGCTCACGGCGGTCGAGAAGATCTTCAACCGCAACGCGGTCGGCACCACGCCCGGCAAGGTGCTCCATGCTGGCTCCGATGTCCGCGTGAAGGTCAACATCGTGGGGTCGCAGGACACCACGGGCCTGATGACCTCGCAGGAGCTGGAGATGATGGCGGCGACCGTCATCTCCCCCACGGTCGACGGCGCCTACCAGTCCGGGTGCCACACCGCGTCGGTGTGGGATCGCAAGGCGCGCGCCAACATCCCGAAGCTGATGGGCTTCATGAACCGGTTCGGCCTGATCACCGCGCGGGACCCGCAGGGCGTCTACCGGCCGATGACCGACGTGATCCACAAGGTGCTCAACGACATCACGGTCGATGACTGGGCCGTGATCATCGGCGGCGACTCCCACACCCGGATGTCCAAGGGCGTGGCGTTCGGCGCCGACTCCGGCACCGTGGCCCTGGCGCTCGCCACCGGCGAGGCCACCATGCCGATCCCGCAGTCGGTCAAGGTGACCTTCAAGGGCACGCTCAAGGACCACATGGACTTCCGCGACGTCGTCCACGCCACCCAGGCGCAGATGCTGGCGGAGTTCGGCGAGAACGTGTTCCAGGGCAAGGTGATCGAGGTCCACATCGGCACCCTGCTGTCCGACCAGGCGTTCACGTTCACCGACTGGACCGCGGAGATGAAGGCCAAGGCGTCCATCTGCATCTCGCAGCCCGAGACGCTGATCGCCTCGCTCGAGATCGCCAAGTCCCGCATCCGCATCATGATCGAGCGCGGGATGGACAACGAGCAACAGGTGCTCCAGGGCCTCATCGACAAGGCCGACGCCCGCATCGCGCAGCTGCGCAGCGGCGAGGTGCCGGTCCTGATGCCCGACGACAACGCCGTGTACACCGCGGAGTTCGTCGTCGATCTCGACAAGATCGTCGAGCCGATGATCGCCGACCCGGACGTCCACAACGAGGACTCGTCCAAGCGCTACACCCACGACACGATCCGCCCGATCTCGTTCTACGAGGGCACGAAGCGGGTCGACCTGGGCTTCGTGGGCTCGTGCATGGTCCACAAGGGCGACATGAAGATCATCTCGCAGATGCTTCGGAACATCGAGCGTCAGCAGGGCACCGTGGCGTTCAACGCCCCGCTCGTGGTCGCGCCGCCGACGTACAACATCGTCAACGAGCTGCGCGCGGAGGGCGACTGGGCCGTGCTGCAGCGGTACGCCGGCTTCGAGTTCGACGACGAGGACCCCAAGAGCGAGGCCCGCACGTCGTACCGCAACACGATGTACCTGGAGCGCCCGGGCTGCAACCTGTGCATGGGCAACCAGGAGAAGGCCGAGAAGGGCGACACCGTGATGGCCACGTCCACCCGCCTGTTCCAGGGCCGCGTCGTGGCCGACAGCGAGGAGCGCAAGGGCGAGTCGCTGCTGGCCTCCACGCCGGTGGTCGTGCTGTCCACGATCCTCGGTCGTACGCCGAGCATCGACGAGTACCTGGCGGCGGTCGAGGGCATCAACCTGACGAGCTTCGCGCCGCCGCGCCTGTGAGGCCCGCGGGCGCGAGCACGGAGGCGCCGTGAGACGCCCGCTGGACCTTGCGCCCGAGTCGGTCCCCTTGCCGAAGGGGACCCGGGTGGTGTTGTTGCGCGACGAGGAGGCGCTGGGCGGCCGGGTCGTCAAGGCCGGCACCCTGTGCCGTGTGGTCGAGGTCGGTGTCCCCGTCCACACGGTGGAGGACCCGGCGGGGCACCGCGTGCAGGTGCACCGCGCGCGGCTGACCGTCCCGTCCGATCGCATGCAGGACCACGCGGACGAGCAGGCCTGGGCCTGGGACCGGATGGCGGACCACGTGGTGCTGGACGTGGTCGTCGGGTCGGTGGCGTGGGGGCTCGACGACGAGCACAGCGACCTCGATCGCAAGGGGGCGTTCCTGTGGCCCCACGCGCTGCGAGACGGCCTGTACGACCCGCCCGACGAGCTCCGGCCCGCGGGCGAGGAGGCGCAGTTCGTCGAGGTCGGCAAGCTGGTGACGATGGCCCTTCGGGCCGACGCGAACGCGTTCGAGATCTTGTGGACGCCGCACGTGCTGAGGATGGAGGCCGCGGGACGCCGCCTGCGGGACGCGCGGCAGGGCTTCGTCTCCAAGCGCATCCAGGGCTCGTTCGGTCGGTACGCGCTGAGCCAGTTCGAGAAGATGCGTCGGACCCAGGCGCAGCGGCACGCCGAGCAGCTCGTAGCAGACGTCGTGGCGTCGAAGGGGGCGCTCTCGGAGCAGGCGCTCGTGGCGGCGGTGCATGCCCAGGGCTTGGGGGAAGACCTCCAAGACGCCCGCACGATGGTCCAGCGCGTGCGCCGGGCGCTGTACGATCGGGGCCTCACGTCCAGCCGTCGGCACGAGGACATGGTGGCCCGGCTGGTCGACAACCCGCCGGCCATCGAGCCGTTCCGTCCGAAGAACGCGTACAACCTCCTCCGCATCCTCCACTCGGGGATCCGCCTCGCGCGCACGGGGGAGCCGATGATCCGGGTGGACGACGCCCCGATCGCGGAGCGGCTGCGCGCGATCAAGGCGGGCCGGGTGCCGCTCGACGAGATCGAGGCGGAGGCCCGGGAGCTGGCCGTCCGGTTCGACGAGGCCCTGCACACCAGTGCGCTGCCCGACGATCCCGACGTCGACGCGGCCCACCGGGTGCTGTGCGCGTGCCGGGAGCTCGCCGCCCGCCGGCACTTCCAGGTCTCGGTGGCGCCACCGCCTGTCCTTCCGGCACCCGACCGGGGGCGCTTGACGTTTGACGTGGATCTTCGTCCGGCACAGGCGCGGCTCGCCGAGGTGGCGCAGACCCACGATGTGGTGCTGTGTGCCCTGACCGGGGCCCACCTGTACGGGTTTCCCTCGCCCGACTCCGACCTCGACCTCAAGGGCTTGTTCCTGGATCCTGCCGCCACGGTGCTCGCCCACGGTCCCCGCGACACGGTCGACGACACGGTTGTGCGCGAGGGGGTCGAGCTGGACCTGACCCTGATGGAGGCAGGACACGCCGTGTCCTTGCTGGTGCGGGGCAATGGCAACCTGCTGGAGCAGCTGCTGGGCCCCGCCACGGTGTGGCCGACGCCAGACGCCACCTCCAAGGCCCTCGCGCGCCTCGAGTCCTTGCGGGCCCTCGCCGCGGCGGGGGTCCACCGCGGCTACCTGCGCCACTACCGGGGGTTCTTGCGTCAGACCATCGCCCAGCACGACAAGGCGCCGACGATCAAGGGCTGGCTGTACAGCTACCGGGTCGGGCTCACGGGGACCCACCTGTTGCGAACCGGGGAGCTCGTGGCCGACGTGCGGCCCCTCGCGGCGGATCGAGGGTGGTCGCACGTCGCGGAGCTGGTGGCGGCCAAGGCGGCGTCGGACGAGCACGGAGGGGTGGCGTCGGTCGCGTCCCTCGGGGCCACGGTGGCGGCCGACGTGGCGCGCTTGGAGGCGGAGCTGGACGATCTGGCCACGTCCTCCCCGCTGCCCGAGGCCTGTCCGCACACCGAGGATCTGCGTGCGTGGCTGGTTCGGTGGAGGACGACCGCGGTGTGATGGAGGGCCCGGGGTGGGGTCGGGCGGCGGCGAAGCGGGAGGGCGCGCGGTACCTCATGGGCGTCGCATCGTGTGGAGGAGGCCGTGGATCCGATCGTCGATCCCACCCTGTGGTGGGCGCGGGTGGGGCCCTGGATCCCGCGAGGGATCGCGGCGTCGTTCGTCCTGATCGTGGCCTGGGCCGCCTCGCGGATCGTGCACCGGACGGTCGAGGCCCTGCTGCGTCGGGGTCGGTTCGCGGCGACGCACCTGGCGTTCTTCGCGGGGGTTGCGCGGTGGGCCGTGCTGGCGGTCGGGTTCGCGATCGCGCTCGACGCCTTGGGCCTGGGAGGCCTGGCCACCGGGGTGATGGCGGGCGGCGGCGTGACGGCGGTGGTCCTCGGCTTTGCATTCCGTGAGATCGGGGAGAACCTCCTCGCAGGCGTGCTACTGGCGTTCAGCCGACCGTTTCAGGTGGGCGACTACGTGCGATCCGGGGAGATGGAGGGGCGGGTCCGCGACCTCGACCTGCGCACCGTCCACATCCGCACCGCCGATGGTCGCGACGTGTGGATCCCCAATGCCCAAGTGGTCAACCAGCCGTTCGTGAACTTCACCGTGGACGGGCTCCGCCGTCCCTCGTTCGACGTGGGAATCGACTACGCCGACGACCCGCAGGCGGCGTGTGCTCAGATCTCCGAGGCGGTGGCCGCCTTGCCTGACGTGCTCGACGATCCCGCCCCGCGGGTGGTGGTGGCGGCGCTGGATGGGTCGTGGGTCACGCTGCGGGTGTCGCTGTGGGTCGACACCACCCGGATCGACCGCACGGTCCCCGAGGTGCTGTCGGACGCGATGATCGCTTGCCGCGCCGCGCTCCGGGGATCGGGCGTCACCCTGTCCTGCGACACGACCACGGCGATCGTGATCCAACCCTCCGGCGACCCCGGTTCCCTGCGCCCGGCAGGCGGCGCCCCGCCCCGTGCGGACGCCGGGCTCGCCGAAGCCCCCGAGGATTCCTCGGCAGCGCAGTAGGATGTCCAAGGCGCGGGTTCGCCCCAGGGGAGGACGGGATGGCGCTCCAGGATCGCGGGCCCGCGAGCTGGCCGACGGGTGGGCCGCGAAGTGCCGAAGACGAGCGCGCGTTCGATGCCTTCGCGGCCCGCACGGTGCGGCACCTGGGGCTGGTCGCGGGGGCGGTGTTGTTGTTCGCCACGGTGGCGTGGTGGCCCTTGGATGCCTGGTTGCTCCCCGGCGCCGGTGGCGTCCGACGGCACCCTTGGGACCCGGCGGAGGCTCACCGACACCGCGACGTCCCAGTCCTACTGTGGTCTGGGGCACACGGTCGTGTCGGTGGAGGGCGACGACCACGTGTTCTACATGCAGCCCCAGAAGTTCCTGGCCGGGGGGGAGGGCACGCATGCCCACGTCGTCCGGCGCGTGTTCGACATCGACGCGGGGACCGAGTCCGATGCGGATGGCTACGGCGTGAACCAGGGTGGGAACCCATCCATCGCCCAGGCCGTCCCGACGGGGCTGGGGGTGGTGCTCGCCTACCGGTTCGCGGCCAGCGCGGTCACCAAGGTGGCGGTGTTCGACGCGGACGGCTTGGACGACGATGGCTCGGGCGCCCGCATCTACGGAGGGCTGGCGTCGGTGATGGACGCGCCGGTGCTGGCGATGGACTTCGCGACCGACGGCGTGGAAGACACGGACGGCGGCGAGAGTGTGGCGATGCTTCGAGCCATCCCGGACGGGGTGGACGACGCGCACACCTTGGAGTGGGCCCAGGTCCAGATCACGCCGGGCGATCCGAACGTGGCCACCTTGGCGGTCGGGGGGCCGACAACCCCAGCACTGCTGGGAGAGGTCGAGGCCCTACAGGGATCGGCGGCCGTGATCGCGGACGTGGGGGGCGGCTACCGCGCGGTGTGGATGGCCGACGGCGCGATCCAGGGCACCACGACCACGGTCGACGGCGCCCAGCTCGGCGACGATCGGATGGCCACCGAGACGACCGCGCTGGTGCGGGTGGCGCAGTCCGCAGGGGCGGTCGCCTACCTGGTGGCGGTGGGGGAAGGGGAGGACGCCTCGCTGCACCTGGTGACGTCCGGGCGGTGAACCAGGCCGTCAGGCGTCGTCGCAGGTCCAGGTCCACGTGGTGGTCGTGGTCCCGAGGGTGCCTTCCTCGACGCGGGAGAGCTCCCGGCCTTCGTCGTCCCGTTCCCAGGTGGACTCGGAGGTGATCTCTCCGTCCGAGCCGCTGTCCCACACGACCTTCAGCAACCGCCCGTCCTCGTCGCGCTCGTAGTAGGTGGTGGTGGGGAACTGCCCGTCGTCGCGGGTGTACGCATGGGACGACACCTGGCCGTCGTCGCCGTACCCGATGATCGACGTGGCCACGAACGCCGTGTCGCCAATGGTGGTGTCGGCGTCGTACCGGGTGAGTCGGCCGTCC
>JAUHWK010000384.1 GCA_030424555.1 bacterium
CCGGTGCGGAGGTGGCCGATCGCCACGCCGCGTACGCGAAGGCGCCCGGAGCCACCAGCCCGGCCGCCAGCGCCTCGGCGGCGGTCGCGAGGGCCGCCGGGGTGTCGGCGGCCACCCGGATCATCTCGGTGGACCAGGACCGACGGAGGGGGGCCCGACATGGCCCCGTGTACTCCTCCACCGCCAGGTGGAAGTTGCTGCCGCCGAACCCAAAGCTCGACACCCCCGCCCGCCGGGGGTGGGCGGCGCCACGGACCCAGGGACGGGCCTCGCTGGGGAGGTGGAACGGCGTGGTCTCGATCGCGAGCTTGGGGTTGGGACGGTCGATCTTGGCGGTGGGCGGCAACACCCGCTGGTGGAGCGCCATCACCGCCTTGAACAGGCCCGCAGACCCCGCGGCCGCCTTGGTGTGGCCGATCTGCGACTTGACGGAGCCCAGGGCACACCAGCCCCGGTCCTCTCGCCCGGTCTCGTCGAACACCATCCGCAGCCCCTCGAACTCCGCCGCGTCGCCTGCCTTGGTGCCGGTCCCGTGGGCTTCGACCAGCTCCACGGTCTCCGCGCCGAAGCCCGCCTTGGCGTACGCCCGCCGGATGGACCGGGCCTGCCCCTCGCTGACCGGCGCGTACACGCTCTTGCTGCGGCCATCGGAGCTCGTGCCGATCCCGCGCAGCACGGCATACACCGGATCGCCGTCTCGCTCGGCGTCCTCGAGCCGACGCAGCGCGAACATCGCCATGCCCTCGCCGAGCAGCGTGCCGTCCGCCGCATCCGAGAACGGGCGGCAGTCCCCCTTGGCGCTCAGGGCCGGCGTCTTGCTGAAGCACATGTGCATGAAGATGCCGTTCATGGTGTCGACCCCGCCCGCGATCACCATGTCCGCGTCCCCGAGCCACAGCTCGTTGGCCGCCATCGACAGCGCGGAGAAGGTCGACGCACACGCGGCGTCGGTCACACAGTTGGTGCCGTGCAGATCGAGGCGGTTGGCGATGCGTCCGGCGACGACGTTGCCCAGCAGGCCGGGGAAGCTCGCCTCCTGCCACTCGACGTAGTGCGACGCGATCCGATCGCACGCGTCCTGCACCTCGGACTCCGGCAGGCCAGCCTCTCGCAGGGCCTTCGTCCACACCGGGCGTTGGAGGCGCGAGACCATGTCGCCGAGGAGCTCCTGCGCGCTCGTGACGCCCAGGATCACGCTGGTCCGCTCGGTGTCGACGTGGGCGAGGTTGCCCCGGGTGGCGTCCTCGAGGACCCGCCGCGCGACGACCAGCGCGAGCAGCTGGGCGGTGTCGGTCGCCTCCATCAGGTTGGGCGGGATGCCCCACGACAGCGCGTCGAAGTCCAGCTCACCCAAGAACCCGCCGCGCCGGCCGTACGTCTTGTCACGCGCGGAGGGATCGGGGTCGTAGTAGTCCTCGGTGAGCCAGTAGTCGGGCGGCACGTCCGAGATCAGGTCGGTGCCGGCGAGGATGTCCTTCCAGAAGCCCTCGGCACCCGTGGATCCGGGGAACAGGGCAGACACGCCGACAATGGCGAGCGGGGAGCGGGTCGGGGTGGTCACGGTCGACCTCCGGTCAGCGGGCAGCGAGGGCGTCGGGCGGGACATGCAGGGGACGGGGCGCCACGCGGAAGGCGGCGGGCGGCATGGGCACGCCAGCGCTGCGCAGCTGCTGGGCGCGGGTCACGACGCAGGCCCCTTCGAGCAGGTTGAGGGCGACGTCGACGACGCGACGCGCGCCGGGATCGGCGAGGTGGGTTCCCTCGGTCCAGGCGTTGAATGCGGCCATCGCGGGACCACACCAGATCTGGTAGTCCATCCGCCGGTCTGGCTGGCCCGCGATCGCCCACCGGCTGGACAGCCCGAGGTACCAGCGGAACACCAACGCCATCCGGTGCTTGGGATCGCGCGACGCCTTGTCCAGCTCGCGCGGGTCGCGCTCCGAGAAGAAGGCTTCGGTGTCCGCCCAGATGTCGGCGATCGGACGGCCGAGGACCCGGGTCTCCAGCTCGGTGCGGACCGCTGGCGACAGGTCCTCCAGGCCCTTGTGCGACCGGTACACCTCGTACAGACGCTTGGCCCGCGGGGCGAACAGGGTGCCGCGCTTGAGCACCTGGACCTCGACGCCCATCTCGAACATGTCGGCAGCCGGCGCCATCACCACGTCGCCCAGCGCCGTCTTGGCGAGCATCTCGCGGCCGGATGCACACAGCCCCGACTCCACGCACGCCTGGTTGACCGATCCGGTGAGGACGTAGGCCGCCCCCAGCCCGAACGCGGCCGCGACCGCATCGGGCGTGCCCAGGCCCCCTGCGGCCCCCACCCGGATGGGACGGGTGTAGCCGCGCTCCCGCGCGATCCGGTCTCGCAACGACGCGACCGTCGGGAACAGGGCGGTGAGGATCTGGTTGTCGGTGTGGCCACCGGAGTCCGCCTCGACCGTGATGTCCTCGGCGACCGGCAGGGTCGCGGCCAGAGCGGCTTCGGCGGGGGTGAGGCGCCCGTCTGCCACCAGCTTGTCCAGCAGGTCGCGCGGCGGCGGCTCCAGGAACCGCTTGGCGGTCTCGGGCCGGCTGATCTTGGCGAACACATGGTTTGGACGCACGATCTGGCCATCGACCCGGCGGACCCCGGCGAACGCGTAGTGCACGATCGCGGGCGTGAGTGCCATGTACGCGCTCGCGCTCACCCGACGGACCCCCCGGGCCACGTACAGGGCCGCCAGGCCGTTCTCCAGATCGGGCTCGTGCGGCGAGTGGATCAGGTTGACGCCCCACGGCGCACCGGGCGGCACCTCGCGCTCCAGGCGATCCAGCGCCTCCTCCACCCGCGCGCGCGGCAGCCCCGCCGAGCCGAAGAACCCGAGCATCCCGGCCTGGGCCATCGCCACCACCATCTCCACGGTGGCGATCCCGTTGGCCATGGCCCCGGCGACGTAGGCGTACCGGGTGCCGTGGACCTCTTGGAACGAGCGGTCGCCCAGCCACTCGGGCCACAGCGCCGGCAAGGTGCCCACCCACGGATGGGCGCCGGACGCCCCCGGCTGGGCCGCGCCCCCAAACCCGATCCCGATCCGGCCGGTGCTCCCCTCGCGCACCACCATGGCGGGCTCCCGAACGCGCGACGCCGCAGCGACGAGGCCGGCCCCGTCGAACGCGGGGAGGTGCTCACCGGGCGTCCACGCACCGAGCGTGGGCAGGGGGGTCGAAGCCATGGGTGTCCTCTGGGGCTGTCCGCCGCCGGCGCCGGTCCGTTCTCTCGGAACGAACGCCGGCTCTCGCGGACGTCGATGGACGGTGGACGCCGGGTCCGGGCGGCCCCCCGTCCGAGGGCCCGCCATCATGCCCCGGCGCGGTGGATCGATCCAAGCGAAGGTCACTGCGCGGCCCGCTGCACCCCCGGCGCGTCCCGCGAGGTCGTCCTTGGCCTCTGGGGGATGGACGACGTCCGTCCGTTGGTTACCACCCCCTCGGCCCCATGCTGTGGCCGGTCCCTTCCGGAGCCCCTGATGACCCGTCCTCGTGCCCTTCGTGCTCGCCTCCTCCTGCCCGGTGTAATGATCGCCCTGGGTGTCGCCGGGTGCCCGAAGAAGAAGGACAAGACGGACGAGGAGGACGCCACCGAGACCGTGCATGACATCGAGGGGGCGCTCAACCTCAGCTCGATCGATCCGTCCACCGTCCCGGCCGGCGAGGCGTTCGACGCCACCTTGTTCGGGGCAGGCTTCCAGCCAGGCGCCACGGTGTACTTGGGCGCGGAGGAGGCCAGCGGCGTCACCTACGCGAGCCCACGCACCCTGGAGATCCGGGGGCCGTCGATGACTGCGGGTCGGTACGACGTCGAGGTCGTCCTGCCGGACGGCCAGCGGTCCCGCCTGGTCCAGGGACTGCGCGTCGAGAACGAGGCGGTCGACTGCCGAGAGGTCGTGATCTACTTCGACCTCGATCAGGACGGCCTGCGCTCGGACAGCCTCGCCGAGCTCAAGTCGAACCTGTCCTGCCTCACGGGCACCAGCGCGCCGCTCACCATCGAGGGCCACACCGACGAGCGCGGCACCACCGAGTACAACCTCGCGCTGGGCCAGCGCCGCGCCGCCACCGTCCGCGACTGGCTGGTCCGCAACAGCATCGCGTCGGGCCGGATCCGCACCGTCACCGTCACCCGTTTCTTGTTTTCCATCCCTTTTTTTTTTTTTTTTTTTTTTTTTTTTTTTTTTTTTTT
>JAUHWK010000385.1 GCA_030424555.1 bacterium
CTGACCGAGGGATGCCTGTTCCTCGGGTACGGGACCCGGATGCGCTCGATGGACTTCAGCGGCTCCCAGATCTCAGAAACCACCTTCCAAGGCCACTCGACGGCCCAGCGCCTGAGCTTGCAGGGCTGCGACTTCCGCAACGTCAGCTTCGGGCACGGCGTGGTGTTCGACCGGTGCGATCTCCAGGGCGCCCACTTCCCGAGCGGCATCGACCACGTGCGCTTCATCGACTGCAGTCCCGCCAGGCCGACCCCGTAGGGCGCGACCACGCGGAGGTCCGAAGCCACCGCATCTGAGGCGGGGTAGTCACCGCCCATGCGTGCGCGTGCGAGCATCCGTCTGTTCGACGGAACCCTCCTCGATCTCGGGCCAGGCGACCTGATCGGGCGCCTGTGGCACGCCACGGTCACCCTGGACGACCCCCGCGTGTCGGAGGCGCACGCGATGGTCAGCCTGCGGGCCGGCTCGCTTCGCCTGCTCGGCCTGAGGGGCCGGTTCGCGGTCGCCGGGGTGCCGCGGGGCGAGGTCGACCTCGTCCCCGGCCTGGAGGTGGTGTTCGCTGAAGGCATCGGGTTCGTCGTCGAGGACGTGGTGCTGCCCGACGCAGTGCTCGGCATCGAGACCGACGGACTGCCTCCACGGATCCTCGCCGGCACCTGCGCCCTGGTCGACACCCCCGGTCCGGCCCTGGCCCCTCCCACCCATCCCCACGCGCGGGCCTGGCTCTGGACGAGCCCCGGCGGGTGGCGCATTCGGCTGGTCGGCGGACCCGATCGCCCCCTCGAGGCGGGCGACACGGTGGAGGTCGCCGGGCGTCCATGGCGCGCGGTCCTGGTGCCCACCGGTGTGGCATCGCCGGTCACCCGGGTCACGCCGGGCCTGGACGATCCACTCACGATCGTCACCCGCTATGAGACCGTCCACCTGTTCCGGCCCCACCACGACCCCGTGGTCCTGCGCGGCCTGCCTGCCCGCTTGATCAGCGAGCTGGCGGCGATGGACGCCCCGGCACCCTGGCGGGTCCTGCTCGACCTGCTCTGGCCCGACGGCGGCAGCCGCAAGCAGCTCGACATGGTCCTGGTGCGCCTTCGGGCCCGACTACGGCAGGGAAGGATCCGGTCCGACCTGGTCCAGGCCACCGGGCGCGGGTCCATCGAGCTGCTGCTGCGCGCGGGCGATCGGCTGGAGGACCAAGCGTGACGCCTGACGATCCCGGGCCGTTCGGGAGCGCGTGGGGCCTGCCGACCCCGACGGACGGGGACGTCGAGCGGCCGGACAGCCTCGGGATCGGCGACGAACGACGGTACGTGGTGATCGGTCCCCTCGGGACGGGGGGAATGGGGGTCGTCGAGGCCGTCCACGACACCCGACTCGACCGGCAAGTGGCCCGCAAGCGCCCGGTGCCAGGCAGCGAAACCGACCAGGCGATCGCCCAGTGGACCCACGAGGCCCGCATCCTCGCCCGCCTCGACCACCCCCACGTCGTCCCGGTCCACGACGCCGGGATCGGACCGGACGGCCAGCCCTACGTCACCCTGCGACAGCTCGACGGGCAGCCGCTGGACATGGACCAAGGCCCGTTCCCCCAAGCCCTGCGCCACCTGCTCGACGCGTGCCGTGGAGTCGCCCACGCCCACGCCCGCGGGGTCGTCCACGCCGACCTCAAGCCCGCCAACATCCTGGTCGGCGAGGGCGGCGAGACCTGGGTCGCCGACTGGGGCCTCGCCCGAAGCGCAGACGGGCTGGCGCCCCCGGTCGCCCCAGGAGCCGGCACCCCGCCCTGGACGGCACCCGAGGTGCTCGCAGGGCAGCCCCCGACCCCGGCCGCCGACGTGTATGCGCTCGGGATCGTGCTGGGGGACGCCCTCGACCACCGAGGCCTGGACGACCCAGCACTTCAGGCCATCCGCGCCCACGCCACCGCGAAGGAGCCCGGCGCACGGTACGCCGACGCCCGCGCGCTGGGCGACGATCTGGCGCGGTGGCTCGACGGACGCCGCGTGGTGGCCCACCGGTACGGCGCCTTCGACCTCCTCCGCCTGTTCGTCCGTGCGTGGCGGATCCCGCTGGGGGTGTCCGCCCTGGCCGCGCTCGGCCTCGGGGCCATGCTGACGGCGTCGGCGGTGCGGGTCGCCTCCGAGCGGGACCGGGCCCTTCGTGCCGAGTCGGAGCTTCAGGCGACGGTCGTCTCCCTGTGGGCCGATCGGGCCGCCACCGCATGGGCCGCCGACCGGGATCGCGACGCGTGGCGTGCAGCCAGGTCCGCCCTCCACCATGGGCCCTCCCCCACGGCTTCCGGCGTCCTGCATGCGGTCCGGCTCACGGAGGCGCCCGTCGCCACGGCCACCTGGACCCCCGACGTCCGCCTCGCACGCCTCGTCCCCGAGGGTGTGCTCCTCAGCGACGGTGAGTCCACGTCGCTGACGAGCGTGGACGGGACCATCCTCCGCGAATGGCCGATCGCCAGCACCGACGCCGTGGTCGACGGGGACGCCTTGGTGGCGCTGTCCGACATGGGCGCCGTCCGACTCGAGGGCACGACCCGCTCACACTCCTGGCGTGCGCCCGTGACCCAAGGCCTGTTGCCCGGTGGGGCCGGCGTGCTGGTCGACCGGCTGCACTGGATCGCACTGGACGCGCCTCCCCAGGCCCTCCGGCCCTGTCCCCCCGACGACACGATCGACGCCGCAGTCCCCGCCCCCGCCGGCGGGGGATGGGCCGTGTGCAGCTCGGGACAGGTGGTCGCGGTGGGCGCCGACCGGCGTCTGAGCCGGCTTCGTCCTGTCAGCGCCGCGCTCACCCGCACCGTCTCCTTCGCCCACACCCTCGATGGGCAGCACCTCCTCGCCGGCACGCTCGACGGCATGGTCCTCGCGATCGATCCCGTGTCGGGCGCGCTCGACCGTCCGTTCGACGCAGGCGTGGGTCCGGTCGCCCGCATCGCCTCAGGCCCCGACGGATGGGCCCTCGCGATCGGGGTCGATGGGCGGGCACGCCTGGTGCGGCCGACCGATCGGGTCCGCGGGGCCTCGATCGACCTGGAGAGGGTGCGCGACGCCCGGTGGGACGCCGACGGATCGCTCTGGTTGTTGGGGAACGGGACGCTGTGGACACTGCCCACCCCCACCGCCTCGCCGATCACCTCCTGGCAGGAGGCCTCGGGCGTGTCCGCCCTGGCGATCGACAGCTCGCGCGCCCAGATCGCGGTCGGCGTGGGTCCCGAGATCGTCGTGCGCGACCCGACGCACGGTCGGATCCTCCAGCGACACCCCGACCACCTCCGCCGGGTCAAGGGCCTCGCCTTTCGAGACGGGGCCCTGTTCAGCGCCGCCGTCGACGATGCGCGTGGGATGGGGTGGCGAGACGCCGCCGGGCGCGAGGTGCCGCTGCCGCCCATTCCGCGTCTCCGCCGGATCGTGAGCACCGCCACCGGGCACCTCGTCGCGATCAACTACGGCTCCACCGCCTGGGTGCTTGGCCCCGACGACACGGCGCCCCTGCACGTCGTGCTCCCCCAGCCGGTCGTCGATCTCGTGGCCGCAGGGGACCGCACCCAGGTCCTGGACGGGGACGGTGCCGTGTGGACCCTGGATCCCGTGGACCGCACCGTCCAACGCCACCAGCCCGGGACGACGCCGCCCACCACGCGGATCGCAGCGTCCGCCCAGGGGCACCTCGCGCGGGCCGGCGCCGATGGGCTGACCCTGACCGCCACCGACGCCCCGCCCCACCGTCGCCCCTCGGATCGGTCGCCGGTCGAGGCGATGGCGTTCAGTGCGGCCGCCGACCACCTTGCGGTGGGCCTGCGCGACGGGCGGGTCCAGGTGCTGTCGGTGCCCACCCTCGCGCTGGTCTGGGAAGCCGCCGGTCACACGGATCGGGTCGCCGCCCTGGTGTGGACCGCGGAGGGTGGCCTCCTGTCGGCGGGCTGGGATGGGCGGGTCCGGTCGTGGGCGGCCGGCGTCCCCTGACGCGACGCGCGACGATCTGCGTCCAACGCCGGGAGGCTCCGTTCGGTGGGGTCGGGGTGGGATCCCCTCGTCGCGTCTCGGCGGTAGCCGGGCGTCACCGGAGGACCCGATGCTGCGCTCCCCCCTGTTCCTGATGCTCGCCCTGGTCGCCTGCGAGGGATCGAAGGACACCCCGTCCGACAGCGACACCGCCGCCGACACGGCGGACGACACGGGCGCCGACTCCGCGGAC
>JAUHWK010000386.1 GCA_030424555.1 bacterium
GATCCGCGAGGGTCTCGGCCGCCAGACGACCGGTCAGGGGGGCGGTGAAGGTCGTGGCCAGGTCGCGCAGCACGGGGATGGCGTGCTCGGGGGTGTGCAGGGCCTGGACCCGGGCGACCGCGAGGGCGACCGACTCCCCGATCGGCTCCTTGGGGTGGGTGTCGTCCCACATCGCAGCGGTGCGGGTGGCGGCGTGCGCGTGGGTGGGGTCGGTCGCGAGCGAGGCATGGGCCCAGGGTGCCAGCTGGGCGCAGTCCACCGCGTGGGGATGGCTGGGCCAGCGACTCGTGAGCTCGGTGCAGTGCCCGAGGGCCAACGCGGCGTCTCCGTGGACCAGGGCGTGGCGCGCGGCGCCCCAGGTGGCGATGGCGGCGACCGGCGCGGGCGACAGCGACGCGGCGGTGTACGCACGGGCCGCACCCTCGCGATCCCCCCGTGCGACCGCGCGATCCGCCTCGGCGAGCCACCGCGCACCCACCCGGGCCTGGTCCCACCACGATCCCTGACTCGCCAAGGTGTCCAGGCGCGCTTCGCGCGCCCCCTCGGTGGACGGGGCCTCGGCCGGCACGACGCGGTCCTCGTCGCCCTCTGCGCCGACGGCAGACGGCGCGCCCAGGGCCAGCAGAGCGAGGCCCACCCCCAGGGGACGATGCACCCCCAGGGGACGATGGGAACGGCGAGTGCGATGGTGGACGGTGCGACGGGTCACACGGTCCGGTAGCGCGTCCACCCAGGGACGTCCGTCTCGATTGGCCCACGGTGCAGACGGAGGACATACAGGGGAGGCCGAGGTTGTGGAGCAGCGCATGGCCAGTCCCCCCGACGACCGCGTCCCGTCCTGGAGCCTGTGGCGGGGACGCCCCGGAGGCGTCCGCGAGACCCTGTGGGCGCAGCTCACCGGGCGGTTCGATCCCGAAGCTGTGCTGCGGGAGGCTCAGGCGCCGGCAGCCGGTCCAGGGGCGTGGGTCTCGCTCGCGGACCTTCCCGACGATCGGGTCGTCGAGCGACGCTGGCAGGGGCGACCGGTCGCGATCGCCCGTCGCGGCTCGCAGGTGTGGGTGTTCGACGGCACCTGTCCCCACGGGGGAGGGCCCCTCGGAGAGGGCGATCTGGTCGGAGACACCCTGGTCTGTCCCTGGCACGGGTGGGCGTTTCGCCTCGAGGACGGGACCTGCACGATCCCCGGTGCATCACCGGTCGAGCGGATCGCCGCGCGCGTCGTGGACGGCCAGGTGGTGGTTGGATCCGCCTGACTGCGGGCCTTGACCGGGACTAGCGGGCCCATTAGACGCGCGGGGTTGTCCGGTGTGGCGTTGACGTCGACCGGTCGCTGTTCATTCGTTGTCCCCTTCCTTCCCCCCTCAGCGCGAGGTTCGCCATGGCGCGCGTCTGCACCTTCACCGGCAAGCGGCCCAACGTCGCGAACAAGGTGTCGCACTCCAACATCAAGACCAAGCGGCGTCAGCTGCCCAACCTCCAGAAGCGTCGCTTCTGGTGGGCCGAGGGCAACCGCTGGGTCACGATCCGCGTCTCCACGCGGGCCATGCGCTCGATCGACAAGGTCGGTCTGCAGGCCTACGCCGAGGAGAAGGGCGTGGATCTGGCCAAGTTCTGAGCCTGGCGTCGGCTGGGCGAGGCCTCGGCCTGCCCAACCAAGCTACCTGAGGGCAGCGTTCCTGAGGGCTGACTGAGCTTGCGCTGGGGCCTGGACCCGGTGGACCCAGTCCGCCATGAGGCCGCCCCGCACCACCGCGACCCGCCGCTTCCCATGAGGGACGGTGGGTCGTCGTGCGTCGTGCCCCCGCGTCGCGCTGGCGCGGTGGTGGACGGTCCGCGGACAGGGGGGGGATCGGCGGGATTCTGCGGGAACGCGCTCGGGTCGCCACGGGATGGCGGCGGACGCGACGTGGGGCCGCGGGGGGCGTGGCCTTACAGCCGGTAGTCCACCACGGTGCCGTTGCCGTCGTCCTCGTCGTCGGACGGGCCGCCCGGCGTGTGGACGGGCGGCGGCGCGGGAGGCGGAGGCGGATCCCGCTCGATGCGCAGGGGAATCCCGGATTCCTTGCGCTGCTGTTCCCGCTCACGGCGGATGCGGTCAATGATGTAGGCGTCCAGCATGGCCGCTCCATCTACTGCCCGCATCGTAGACACGGCGGGTGCCGTCGTCCATCCACCCCGCGTGTGGGTTCACACGGCATTGGCCAACGGGGCAGGGAGGACCGGGATCACTCGCCGCCGTCACGAATTCGTGCGGCGCGGGCGGTGCCGTCGTCCACCATGGGGATCACGTCGTCGAGGCCGTGCGCGTGCAGGGCGTCGCGGTGCAGGGCGAGGGTGGCGGTGTCGCCGCGGGCGACGGGGCCGGTGAGGGCGGCCCGGGGGTCGGCGATCGCATGCTCGAGGCTCGCGTGGGCCAGGGGCGCCAGCATGCGTCGGGCCGTGACCGCGGGGACGCCGGCCTCGGTCAGCACCCGACCCGCCTCGGCGAGCAACACGGTGGCGAGGTTGCCCGCGATCACGGCGGCTGCGTGGTACAGCCGGCGGTCTCCGGGGACGTGGACGGGATCCAGGCCCAGCGCACGCGCGAGGGCCTCCATCTGGGCCCGGTCGGCGGGATGGACGGCGTCGACCGCGGCGGGCACGCCAGCCAGGTCGGGCTCGGCGATCTCGGGGCCGGGAAACGACATCAGGGGGTGGAGGCTGGCCCGACGGTCGTGGGGAGCCAGCACGTCCAGGCCACTCACACCGCTCGCGTGGGCCACCAGCGGACCGGAAGGGACGAGCGGTGCGACGTGGGCGATCGCACTGTCGGGGACCGTGAGCCAGACGACGTCGGCGCGGCCATCGATCGGCTCGCCACGTCCCCGCAGGTGCACCGCGTGCCCGAGCGCCTGGAGGCGGGGGGCGAGGGTGCGACCGACCCGGCCGGGTCCGACCAACTCGATGTGCATGGGCTCTCCTCGATTGCCTTTCGCGGCCGCGTGTCGTACGCCGGGTCAGGGATTTCCCGCAAGGAGGTGTGCATGTCGGTGCTGTCGGTGTCGCGCGACGAGGCGGTCGCCATCCTCACCCTGGATCGGCCAGAGCGGCGCAACGCCCTGTCGACGGAGCTGGTGGTGGCCTTGGTCGACGCGCTGCTGGAGGCCGACGAGGATCCGGAAGTGCGGGCGGTGGTGCTGGCGGCGACGGGTCCCGTGTTCTGTGCCGGGGGGGATCTCGCGGGGGGCCTGCAGAGCCTCGAGGAAGGGCTGGTCCGCGCCGAGCATCATCGTGGGACGTTCGGGCGTCTGCTCGGGCTGATCCCCAAGCTCGGGGTGCCCGTGGTGGCGGCCGTGCACGGGGACGCGCTGGGCGGCGGCTGTGGGCTGGTGGCGGGGTGCGATCTGGTGGTGGTGGACCCCAAGGCCCGCCTGGGGACGCCCGAGGTGAAGGTCGGTCTGTTTCCCCACGTGATCGCGGCAGCGCTTCAGCGCGTCGTTCCCCGGCGGCGCCTGCTGGAGATGGTCCTCCTCGGGCAGCACATCGGCGCGGAGGAGGCGGTGTCGATCGGCCTGGCGAACCGGGTGTCCGCACCTGGGGAGGCGTTTGCGGAGGCCCTGGCGATCGCCAAAGAGCTGGCGAGTAAGTCGGCGGCGACGCTCGCGTTGGGCAAGCGTGGGTTCTTCTTGGCGGCGGACCTCAGCTACGACCAGGCGCTGGAGGTGCTGAACGGGCGGTTGACGTTGAACGTGTTGATCGAGGACGCCTCCGAAGGCATCGGAGCGTTCTTGGAGAAGAGGCCGCCGGAGTGGAAACATCGGTAGACGTTGGGGTCTTGGGCGATCGGTTGGGTCGTGTTTCTTTGGGGGGGCTTGGGGTTGGCAGGCAGGGAAGATGCCTTTGAGGGGACGTTGGCCTGATCGCCTTGGGTTTGCTGGTTGTGGTGTGATTTCGGCCTGGATTTGGCGGGCAGGGAGGATCCCTTTGACGGGACGTCGGCCTGATCGCCGGGGGCTTGCTGGTTGTGATGTGATTTCGGCCTGGATCAGGCGGGCAGGGAGGATCCCCTTGAGGGGACGTCGGCCTGATCGCCGGGGGTTTGCCAGGTCTCCGCTTACGCTTCGCTTTGGCTGCACCCCCGGCGCGGCCTCCTGACGGAGGGTTCGGACGGTGTCCGGCTGTCGGCGTCTCTCCCCCCTTGTTGGAGGGTAGGACCGGGTCG
>JAUHWK010000387.1 GCA_030424555.1 bacterium
CGCCGTCGTCCGTGAGGAACAGGTGGCCGAGGGCCTCGCGCAGGTGCAGCCGCAGGGTGGCGGGGATGCCGTAGCGGTTGTCGGACTCCAGCACCTTGAAGATGCGGCCCCACGACAGCGCCCGGGCGGCGGAGACCAGGGCCGCGAGGTCGAACCGGCGCCGGCGGGCCCGGAACATGCCCATCAACGCGCCGATGCTCGTGCCGACCATCAGCGAGGGGGTGAGGCCCGCCCGGTCGATCATGTCGTAAGCGCCCGGGTAGACGTACCCAGCGCCGCCGCCCCCGCCGCTGGCGATCAGCAGCATGCGGGTGGTGACCTCGGCTTCGAGCGTGTCGCGGTCGACGGGGAGGCGGTCGAGCACGCTCGCGCGGGACTCGAGCGTCCACCCCAGGATCTCGGGCGCCACGTGCAGGGCGCCGGCGAGGTCGTCCCGTCGGTCGATCAAGAAGGGGGCGAGGCGATCGCGGACCCGCGCAGCGTGCAGCGACTGCACCCCGGACAGGTCGATCTCCTCGCCTCCAGGATTGCGGAGGACGGTGAGCTTGGCGAAGGAGATCGCGTACCGGAGCTGCTCGACCAGGCGATGGGTCTCGGGGTCGTCGCCGGACTGGACGGCCAGGCGCACCAGGCGGCGCTCCAGCATGTCGAACGGGCGGCGACGGGTGGCGGCGCGCCCCATGTCGGTGCGGTCGAGGCTCATCGCGGGCCTCCGAGTCCGTCTTGGACCGCACCACCCAGCGCAGGGTCCGCAGCGGGGTCCTCGGCCTGCCCGGGGTCCTCGCCGAACCCACCTCGGAACACGGCGGCGAGCGCCTTGGCGGGGTCGTCGACCAGGGTGGGGGTCCAGTCTCGGGGGAACAGCGCCCGGTGGTCTCGCCAGCGGAAGCGGCGGCCGATCAGCACGATGGCGCCGTGATCCTCGGGGCGACGGACGAGGCGTCCCGCTGCCTGCACCACCCGGATCATCCCCGGCACCAAGCTGGCGTGGAGCCAGCCATCGCCGAACCGGGACTCGTAGTGGGTGCGCAGCAGGTCTCTCTCCAGGCCGACCGGGGGAAGCCCCGGTCCGACGATGAACACCGCCCGCAGTGCCCCCGGCGGCGGGTCGATGCCCTCCGCGAAGATACCTCCGAGGACCCCGAGGAGCACGGCGGGACGGCGCTTGGCGAGGCGATCCATCACGGCCTCGCGGGCCGCGTCGTCCATGCCGGGCCGCTGGAGGACGACGTCGCGGCCGGCCAGGGTGAGGCGTGGGGCGAGGTCGTCGAGCACGGCGAAGCTGGAGACGAACACCGCGGCGTGGCCGGGCACGGCGTCGAGGGCGCGGGTGAGCAGGGTGGCGAGTGCTGGGGCGGTCGCCGCGCGATCCCTGTAGCGGGTGGACAAGGTCGCCGAGACCAGGACCGGGCGGCGCGCGGGGTCGAACGGGGAGGGCACGTCGACGAACACCGCGTCGTCGGGGAGTCCGAGCAGGCCGCGGGTGCGGTCGGGGGGCGACAGCGTGGCGGACAGGCCGACGAAGCCGGCGAGGGCGGCGATCTGGGGGCCGAGGAAGGGGGCGGCGTCGAGGCAGACGAGGTGGACCGCCCGTCCGCGCGGGCCGAGGTGCGCGATGGGGACGAGGGGCACGGTGTCGTCCCGCAGGGCGTCGGAGGCGGCCAGGACGGCCCTGGCGAGGTCGGGCCAGGGGTCGTGGCCGTCGGCCGGGCGCCGCGTGCGCAACAAGGCATGGTCGAGCGACACACCGTCGACCCGCTTGGCGAGGGCATGGACGGCGTCGGCGTCGAGACGGGTGACGGCGTCGTCGCCTCGGCGGGTGTCGGGATCGTGGCCCGCGACGGCCTCGTCCACGATCCCGAGCAGGTCTCGGGCGATGGCGACGAACGGGGCGAACGACGGGTCGGACTCCCGCATCACGGCGCGGGCATCCGCGGCGCGGAGCACGGGGCTGCGGTGCTCCCGCGCCCGGTCGGGGAGCTGGTGGGCCTCGTCGACCACCACGATGCGTTCGCTGGCAGCGTCGTCGGCGAACAGACGGCGCAGTCCTCCGCGCGGACGGAACGCGAAGTTGACGTCGCCCACCACGGCGTCGGCGTGCTCGGCCACGTCGACCAGGAGCTGGAACGGGCACACCGTGTGCTCCCGTCCCCACGCCATCGCGGTGTTGGCGTCGAGGCCCCCGGCGTCGAGCGCAGCCTCCACGAGCCGGGCCTCGTCCACCTTGTCCACGTAGCGATCGGCGTGGGCGCACAGGTCGGGCCGGCAGGTGACGGCCTCGTTGAGGCAGACGTGCTCCCGGCTTCGGAGGCCGACCCGGGTGAGCGGGACCCCGGGACGGGCGAACCGGTGAAGGGTGTCGAGGACCTGGGCCTGCTGCGTGTTGCGGGAGGTGGCCCAGAACACCCGGCGCCCGGTGCTCGCGGCGTGGCGAAGGGCGCCCTCCAGCACGGCGGCGGTCTTGCCCAGGCCTGTGGGGGCCTGAACCAGGATGCGCTTGCCCTCGGACAGGGCCTCTCGGACCGCCTCGCCGATCCCCTCTTGGCCCGGACGTCGAACCCGGAATGGCCACCGCAGGGCGGTCGTGCGGCGGGCGGCATCGTGGCGCTGGGCTCGGTCGTGCAGGCGGATCATCCGTCCGACGCGGCGTTGGACCCATCGATCGAGCCGCGGGCCGTCGAACGGGACGGGGAGGTCGTGGCGTGCCCCGTCCAGCAGGCTCACCAGCACCAGCCGCCCCAGGGGACGCACCCCCTTGGCCCGGGCCAGCATCCACAGGTACGCTTCGAGCTGGGCCGTCCATGCTGGCCAGTGCTCCGCGTGGGTGGCGCGCAGGCTGCGCTCGTCGAGGGCGGTGGCCTTGATCTCCTCGACGAGCACGTGACCGCCGAGGTCCAGCATCCCGTCGACCCGCCCCTGGAGCACCACGGTCCAGCGCCCGTGGACGAAGGTGTGGACGATGGCGGCCTCGGCCTCGTACGCGGGGTCCGCCCCTTGGCGGTCGGCCTGGACCGCCTGGTGCGCGCGCTGGCCGGCGAGGGCCCGGGCGGTCGACGACTGGGGCGCGTCCAGCACCAAGTGGCCCGACGGCAACCCCGACGCGACGAGGTCCCGGACGGACAGGGAGAGGGTGCGGGTCTCGGCGTCGAAGCGCGGCGGCACGTCCGCCTCTACCCCGGGAGCGCAGGAGGGGGGAAGAGAACGACCCGCTGGTCAGTCTGTGGCACTGTGTGCCGTTGTCCGAGGGATGTCATCGGGGAGACCTGCACATTCGTGGCATGCTAGGTGTCGGGACGGTGACGAGGGAGGTCGGCATGCGCGCGGTTCGATCCATCCTGGCGGGCTTCGGGCTCGCTGTGGCGTTTGCGGGGGGCTCGCTGGCGCACGCCGCGTCCCTGGTCGGGCGGAGTGTGGAGTACATGACCGTCCACGCAGATGCGGTCGTGCAGGGCGTGGTGGTGGCGCAGTCGGTGGCGCTCGACGCCGCCGGCCAGCCTTGGACCCGCACCGAGCTCGCGGTCGACGTGGCGTGGAAGGGTGCTTCCGACGAGGTCCTCAGCGTGTGGCAGCAGGGCGGCGCGCTGGCCGACGGGTCCATCGTCCGCATCGACGGCGACCTGGACCTCGCGGTGGGGGAGCGGGCCGTGCTGTTCCTCGCGCGCGATCCGGAACATGGGGGACGGTTCGTGTCCTTCTTGCTCGGGTGGTCCGCGTTCGAGATCACCGGAGAGGGGCCGCTGGCCTCACTGGAGCGCAGCGACCCCACGCTGCGGCCCTGGGCGCTGTCCCCCGAAGGGGCCCTGTTGCCGCCGGGCACCAAGGGCACCGGGCCCAAGCCGCCCATCCTGCTCACCCAGCTCGTCGCCCGCATCGAGCGCACGTTGGAGGTGTCGAAGTGACCCGCCCCGCGCTCCTCCTCGCCGCCTTGGCGGCGTCGGCCCCTGCGATGGCCTGGACCCCGAACAACAACTACGACGCCGTGTGGCCTGGGGCGTTGCCGTGGCGGCTCCACAACGGCGGATCCGCGTCGATTCCCACCCTGGCCACGGTGGAGTCCGTCCTGCAGTCCTCGATGGACACCTGGAGCGACCCCACCTGCTCGGCGTTCTCCCACAGCTACAACGGGCGCACGGGCACGTCGTCGTCGGCCAACGGCGACAACACCACCGTGATGGGGTTCTTGGCGTC
>JAUHWK010000388.1 GCA_030424555.1 bacterium
GGGCACGACCAGATCGTCGGGCACCGCCTGCGGCCCCGGCACGGTCT
This sequence comes from bacterium, assembly GCA_030424555.1. Lineage (GTDB taxonomy): Bacteria > Myxococcota_A > UBA796 > UBA796 > JAUHWK01. The sequence continues at coordinate 48 of JAUHWK010000388.1, forward strand.
CTCCCCGGTAGAAGCTCACGCGGAAGGTCGCACAGCACGCGCCGCACGACAGACACGGGTTCACCATGGACGGTCGATCACTCCTGGCCCCGGTCTATCCTGAGGCATCGCGGACGTCGTGCCGTGGCCAGCACGCTGTCCGCAGCCGTCACAGCCGCTGAACTTCGTTGTCAGGTGGATATGCGGCCCCCCGCGCCGAGGTGCCCATCCCCCTCATTCGTCCGATCCCCCTGCTCGTCGCGTGGGCGACGGCCGCGGCCATGGGCTGCGCCAAGCCCGGCCCGATCGCGTCGCCGATCGACGTGTCGTCGCTCGCGTTCTCCGAGAGCGGGGCCGACACGATGGACGCGCGCTGGTGGACCGTGTTCGAGGACCCGGCGTTGGACGCCGCCATCGCCGAGGGCTTGTCCGACAACTTCACCGTGCGGGCGGCGTGGGCTCGCCTGGAGGCGGCGGAGGCCGTGGTGCGTCGGGCGCGCGCGCCGTGGTTCCCTTCGCTCACCGCCACCACCGACGTCGCGATCCGCAGCGATCGGCCGGTGGTCGACGGCGACACCGGTCCTGTCACCGTCGGGCTCGCCGCCTCCTGGGAGATCGACCTGTGGGGACGGATCCGCGCCCAGGTCCTCGGGGAGTCGGCCGCCCGGGAGATCGTGCGGGAGGACGCCCACACCGCGGCCCTGAGCCTGTCCGCCCAGATCGCCGACGCCTGGATCGCGATCGGCGCGGCCCGGGAGGAGCTCGCCTTGCTCGACGAGCAGCTGCACGCGAACACCGGCATGGCCGAGGTGGTCGAGGCCCGGTTCCTCAACGGGGTGGTGCGCCAGGCCGACGCCCTGCGACAGCAACGCCTGCTCGAGCAGACCCGGGCCCAGCAGGTGGCCCGGCTGGAAGATCTGGAGGTCCTGGAGCACCAGCTCGCCGTCCTCCTGGGACGGCCCCCCACCCTCGCGATCGACCCGATCCCCACGGCACTCCCCGACGCGCCCCCCCTCCCGGACGCCGGCCTCCCCGCCGAGCTGGTGCGGCGACGTCCGGACGTGCGGGCCGCAGAGCAGGCGGTGCGTCGCGCGGACGCTGGCGTGGCCGAGGCCGTTGCCGACCAGTTCCCGCGCCTGACCCTCGGCGGCGCGATCTCCAACGCCCCGGCCAGCCCCCAGGCCCTCGTCAGCGGCTGGATCGGATCCTTCGTCGCCAACCTGCTCGCGCCGATCTTCGAAGGCGGTCGACGCAAGGCCGAGGTGCGACGAGCCCGCGCCGAAGCGGAGGCCATCCTGCACGAGTACGGCGACGCCGTGTTGGTCGCGATGCAGGAGGTCGAGGATGCGCTCGCGCGCAACCGACGTCAGGCGCAGATCCTGGCCAACCTCGACACCCAGGTCGACCTCGCCACCCGCACCGCGGAGGGCCTGGAGGCCCAGTACGTGGGCGGCTTGTCCGTGTCCTACCTCGACGTGCTGACCGCTCAGACCACCGCCCAGCAGCTGCGCCGGCAGCACATCGACGCCCGCGCCCGCCTGCTCACCCTGCGGGTCGACCTGTACCGAGCGCTCGCCGGCGCCCTCCCTGCCGATCCCGCCCCCGAGGAGACGCCGTGACCACCCCCACCCCGTCGCGCCGCACCCTCGGCCTGCTCGCCGTGATCGGGCTCGCCACGATCGGGCTGGTCGGTCTGATCAAGGCCACCGAGCCCGAAGCCACCCAGGAGGGCGCGGTCAAGCGCACCGCCGCGCTGGTGGAGGTCACGTCGGTCGAGCACGGGACCTTCGAGCCCGTCGTGTCGGCGATGGGCGTGGTGCGTCCGGTGCAGGACGTGGTGCTGGAGCCCCAGGTGACCAGCCCCGTGCAGCGGGTGTCCGACGCGTTCGTCCCGGGGCGCGTGGTGGACGCCGGCACTCTGCTCGTCGGCCTCGACCCCGCCGATGCCACGCACCTGCTCGCCCAGCGCCGCGCGGAGCACGCCCAGGCCGAGGCCGACCTCCGCCTGGAGCGGGGCCGTCAGTCCGTCGCCCGCATCGAGCGCGACCACATCCGGGGTGACGTCTCCCCCGAGCAGGAAGCGCTGATCCTCCGCGAACCCCAGCGCCACGCCGCCGAGGCCACCGTGGCCAGCGCCGCCACCGCCGTCGCCCAGGCCGAGCTCGCCCTCGCCCGAACCCGCATCACCGCCCCCTTCCGCGCGCTCGTGCTGGAACGCAACGCCCACGTGGGCTCGCGGGTCGGGCCGGGCACCGCCCTCGGACGCCTGGTCGACGTGTCCCAGTACTGGGTGGAGCTGACCGTCCCCACCGCCGATCTGCGCCACCTACCTCTCGACCATGGCCACGCCACCGGCTCCCCGGTGTGGATCCACGACCGCGCCGCCTGGCCTGAAGGCGTGACACGAGAGGGGCGCCTGATCAGCGTGGTCCGACAGCTCGACGATCAGACCCGGATGGCTCGGCTGCTGGTCGCGGTCGACGATCCCCTCGGGCTCGATCACGAGGGCCCCCCGCTGTCGGTGGGAGCCTGGGTCCAGGCCCGCCTCGCGACCGCCCCCCTGCGCGACGTCGTCCGGATCGACCGTCGCCACCTGCGCGGGGGCAGCACCGTGTGGACGCTCGTCGGAGGCGCGTTGGCGATCCGACCCGTCACCGTCGTGATGCAGGACGATGCGTACGCCTACCTGTCCGAGGGCCTCCCACCCGACGCGGTCGTCGTCACCACCGACCTGTCGACCGTGCGCGACGGGATCCCGCTGCGGACGGTCTCCCCATGACCGGAGGCCCGATCGCGTGGATGGTCCGCAACCCGGTCGCCTCCAACCTGCTGCTGATCCTGCTGTTCCTGGGCGGCCTGTTCGCCACCGTGCAGGGCGACAAGGAGGTCCTGCCGCCCTTCGAGCTGGACGTGGTCCGCGTCTCCGTGTCGTACCCGGGGGCCTCGCCCGAAGAGGTCGAGCAAGGGATCTTGATGCCCGTCGAGGAGGTGGTCTCGGAGGCCCGCGAGGGATCGGGGACGATCACGCTGGAGCTGCTGGCCGGCAGCGACCGGATGCGCATCTACCAGGACATCGATCAGGCGGTCAGCCGGATCCGGACCTTCCCCGACCAGGCCGAGGAGCCCGAGGTCGTCCTCCAGGCCCGCCAGCGCAGCGTGGTGGAGGTCGGACTCTACGGAGACGTCGACGTGTGGACGCTTCGCCAGCTCGGCGAGCGCCTGCGCGATCAGCTCCGCAGCCACCCCGACATCACCCAGGTCGAGCTGGGCCGCGTCCCCGACTACGTCACCCACGTCGAGGTCCCCGCCGATCGCCTCCGAGCCCACGGCCTCACCCTGCTCGACATCGCCGACGCCGTGGAGCGCGCCAGCCTCGACATCCCCGCCGGGGCGATCGAGGCGCTCGACGGCGAGGTGATGGTGCGCCTCAAGGCCCGCCGCCAGTGGGCCGACGAGCTCGCCACCATCCCGATCGTCTCGTCCCGTGCAGGCGGCACCCTGACCCTCGGCGACCTCGCGACCATCACCGACGGCTTCGAGGAGGTCAGCTTCCACAGCCAGTTCGACGCCGGCCACTCGATCGAGGTCCAGGTGTACCGGGTGGGGGACCAGTCGCCGCTCACGGTCGCGGCCGCCGTGTATGAGGTCGTCGACGCGGCCCGACCCGGGCTGCCTCCCGGGGTCCACGTCCGCTACGACAGCAACGCCGCCGAGGACTTCCGCGACCGGCTGTCGCTGCTGGTGGAGAACGGCGTCGCCGGGCTGCTGATCGTGCTGGTGATCCTCAGCCTGTTCCTCGAGGTGCGGCTCGCGTTCTGGATCATGACGGGCATGGCCGTCAGCTTCGTCGGCGCCCAGCTGCTGCTCCCGCTGCTGGACGTCAGCATCAACATGATCTCGATGTTCGGCTTCCTGGTGGTGTTGGGCATCGTGGTCGACGACGCGATCGTGGTCGGCGAGAACGTGTTCGAGCGGCTGGAGCAGGGCGACGACCCCGAGACCGCCGCGATCGAGGGCACCCGCCGCATCGCGATGCCCGTCGTGTTCAGCGTCGTGTCGACCATCCTCGCGTTCGTGCCCGTGCTGATGCTCCCCGGCATGACCGGCCTGTACTGGCTGCCGCTGCCGCTGGTCGTGATCGTCGTGCTGGCGGTGTCGCTC
>JAUHWK010000389.1 GCA_030424555.1 bacterium
CTCCCGCCGTCCGTCCGCCCGGCGTAGCCCCTGCGCGTCGTTGCCCCCGAACAGCATGATCACGAGGTCGGGCTGCCCGACCGCCAGCAGCTCCCCCGCCTCCAGCCAGTCGAAGTAGTCGAGCCGTGACAGGCCGGTCGAGTACCGGGCGCGGATGGTGGTCCGCTCCACGCCCCGCGCCTCCAACGCCTCCGCGAGCCGCGGGCCGAAGCCGTGCTCCATGCTCGACGAGCCGACGAGCAAGACGTGGCGTGGCCAGCGCCAAGGGAGCGTGTCGGGGAGCAGGTCCTCGTGGGACAGGCCCTGGGGACTGCTCTCGTGGCGGCTGTCGCCGGGGAGGTCGACGGGACAGGCCGGGGGCATCCACGGGTCGTCGGCGGCCGCGTGCGCGAGGCCGGACAGGAGCAGGATGGTCGGGAACCACGGCACCAGGGCGATCCTCGGGGGATGACCACGTCGTCGGGTCGGTAGCACACCGATCCCGAACGGGCCGGTGGCCGCGGATGCCGGACGGCAGGGCAGGCGATACGCGTTGCAGGGTCTGGAGGCGCGTTGGCACGGGGACGGACGGGACGACGTCGCAAGGCAATCGGTGGGGTGGGCGCAGGATCTGTGGGGATGTTCCTCATGTGTGGTGTGGCCGTGGGGGGCGGGGACGACCCGGTGACCCCGCCGGTGCCCGTCGCCGAGGCGTGGACCTCCTGGGCCTTCGTCGTGCCGCCCACCGACGGACCGCCCGCGTCCTCGTGTGCGGACGACGTCGGGGCCGCGCCGGAGGCCGTGCAGTGGCCCCGCCGGACCGCCCGGACCCCGTCGGCTCGGGGGCGACCGGCCCCCCGCGACAAGCAGCTCGTGCTGGACGGCGCCCCCCGCCCGATCGCGCTCCACACGGCGATGTCCGTCGACACGATCCCGCAGGTCGGCCTGGAGGGAGACGACGCTGTGCGCGCCCGGCTCGCGGCGGTGTGGGACCGGGCCGATGCCGGAGAGCCGGTGCGCCTGAGCTTCTTCGGCGCCAGCCACACCGGCGGCGACTACTGGACCGGCCACCTGCGGCGCCGCCTCCAGGATCGCTGGGGGGACCGAGGCCACGGCTTCATCCTTCCTGCCCCGTTGTACGCCGGCTACCGCGGTCAGGACGTCAACCTGTGCGCCACCCATGGCTGGCAGGGGGCCTGGGTCGGCCGCACCGGGGGGCCCGACGACGGCCTGTACGGGTTCATGGGCGGCAGCGTCCGGACCGACCAGGCCGGGGCCTTCGGCTGGCTGGAGACGACCCGCGAGAACCCCCACGGGCGCGCGTTCTCGCGCCTGGACCTGTTCGCGTTGGCCGCACCGGAGGCGGGATCCGTCACGCTCGACGTCGACGGCCAGGTGTCCCACACGGTGTCGTTGGCCGCGCCTGCGCCGCGCTTGGCCCGCGTTCGCCTCGGGGTCGAGGACGGGGCCCACCGGGTGCGGGTCACGGCGGTGGGCGACGGTGAGGTGCGCCTGTTCGGGGCGTCGCTGGAGCGGGACGGTCCGGGCGTGATCGTCGACGCGATGGGCATCCGGGGACGGACGGCCCGCACCTGGCGTGCCTGGGACCCGTCGCTGCTCGCGGCCGGGCTGTCGGCGCTGGGGCCGGACGTGGTCGTGCTGGCCTACGGGACGAACGAGGCCGCGGACACAGCCTACGAGATGGGCGCCTGCGCGAGACCGTCCCCCACGACGTCCCCTGCATCCTGGTGGGGCCGTCCGACCGGGTCACCCGCGGCAAGGACGACCTGTACCGGCCGTGGGAGCGCACCCGCGCCGTCGCACAGGTCCAGCGCGAGGTGGCGCCCCTCCACGGCTGCCTGTCGTGGGACTGGCAGGCGGCGACGGGGGGCGAGGGCTCGATGCTCGCGTTCTACGAGCAGTCCCCCAAGCTGGGGGCGGGGGATCTGATCCACTTTCGCAAGGCCGGGTACGAGTGGTCGGCCGAGCGCTTCCTCCGCGCGCTGGACGACGCGGTGGCGCGGGGACGGTCCCTGGAGTGAGTCCGTCGGATCGGAGGGATGGACCGCAGGGTTGAGAATGTGGTGGGGCTGGGTGACACCGAGGCCGACGGGCGGTGTTGTACCGGCGAACCCCAAGGAACTGACCGTGTCCATCGACGTGGCGACCTGGTACCAAGCGCACGGACCGATGGTGTATCGACGATGCCGGCAGCTGCTCCGCGATGAGGAGCTGGCGGAGGAGGCGATGCACGACGTGTTCGTGCAGGTTGTGCGCCGCGAGGACCGCCTGCGCGACGAGGCGCCGGTCAGCCTGCTGTACCGGATGGCGACGAACGTGTCCCTGAACCTGATCCGATCCAAGCGACGCCGGCCCGAGGATGCCGAGACGGACCTCGTCCACCGGATCGCCTGCCTGCCCGACCACGAGTCCGAGGTGGGGGCGCGCACGTTGCTGGACCGCTTGTTCGGCCGGGAGCCCGAGAGCACCCGTGTGATCGCCACCCTGCACCTCGCGGACGGCATGACGCTCGAAGAGACGGCGGAGGCGGTCGGGATGAGCGTCAGCGGGGTCCGAAAGCGGCTTCGAAAGCTCAAGGCGAGCCTGGTAGCGCTCGAGGAGGCGGCATGAGTCGTCCCGTCCGGGTCCCGGATCTGTTGGTGGAGCAGCTGGCCAAGGGGGAGCTGTCCCCGGCGCGCGCGGCAGACGTCCGACGGCGGCTGGAGGCGGAGCCAGGGGGGATGGCGCGGCTGGCGGCGATCGCGGCCGACGACGCGGCGCTGCAGGCGCGGTTCGAGGTGGACGCGGGAATGCGTCGGGTGCGGGCCAAGGCGGCGGAGCAGGCGGTGGCCGAGGCGTTGCATCGCCCCGCGCGGGCTCGCTGGGCCACGCTGGGCGGGGTGCTGGCACTGGCAGCCCTCGTGCTGGTCGTGTGGGGGCGGGGGCCGGTCGACCCAGGGCTGGGCGGCGTGCCGGAGCTCGTCGACGACGGGACCCGGGCCAAGGGCATCGAGAGCCGGCTGGAGGTGTTCCGCAAGGAGGGCGACGTCGCGCGTCCGTTGGCGGAGGGCGACGTGGTGGCGGCAGGGCAGGTCGTGCAGGTCGCGTACCGGTCCGCCGGCCGACGCCACGGGGCGATCCTCAGCGTGGACGGCCGCGGCGTCGTGACCTTGCACCACCCGGCCTCGGTGCGGGGCGACACCCGGCTCGCACCAGGAGGACGGGTGTTGCTGGAGCACGCCTACGAGCTCGACGACGCGCCGGAGCACGAGACCTTCTTGTTCCTGGCGTCGGATGCGCCGATCGACGTGGCGGCGGTGGCGGCCCTGGTCCGCGTGGACGGTGCGGCGGCGGACGTCGGGCGCGTGGTGCCCGGTGCGGAGATCCACCGTCTCCGGCTGTCGAAGGCGGCGCCATGAGGATCGTACGCGGGGCCGGGGGGCTCGCGATCGCGGGGTGGCTCGCGGTGGGGTCCGCCTTGGCCGCCCCAGCCGACGGCCCTGCCGAGGAAGCCCCCACCCTGCGCCGGATCGCCCTGGTCGTCGGGAGCAACGATGGCGGGATCGATCGGACCCTGCTGCGGTACGCCAACACCGATGCCCGGGCCTTCGCCGAGGTGCTGTCGGACGTGGGCGGGGTGGCGCCCGAGGACGTCCTGCTGATCGAGGACGCCACCAAGGGCGATGTGGACGCGGCCTTCGTCGAGGTGGCCGCGCGGGTCGGGATGGCGCGGCTGGCCCAGCGGCGGGTCGAGGTGCTGATCTACTACAGCGGCCACGCCGACGAGACCGGGCTGCTTCCGGGCGGGGACCGCATCGGGTACGCCGCCCTGCGCGCGCAGGTGAAGGCGCTCGACGCGGACGTGCGCGTGAGCGTGGTCGACAGCTGTGCGAGCGGGTCGCTGATCCGCAGCAAGGGCGGCGTGCGCCGGGCGCCGTTCCTGGTCGACCAGGCCCAGCAGGTCCAGGGCGAGGCCTTCCTGACCTCGTCGACCGCCGACGAGGCGTCCCAAGAGTCCGACGCCATCGGCGCCAGCTACTTCACCCACCACCTCGTCGCCGGGCTGCGGGGTGCGGCGGACGTGGACGCGGATGGGCTCGTGACCCTGTCCGAAGCCTACACCTACACCTTTCGCGAGACCCGGGAGTCCACCGAGAGCACCCGGATCGGGCCACAGACGCCGAACTACGCGCTGGACCTCGCCG
>JAUHWK010000390.1 GCA_030424555.1 bacterium
GGGCCAGGGGATCGAGGAGCGCTCCATGTCCCGCCATCCCGCGCGGCCGCTGTGCGAGACCGGGGTGCGGGCACGCGCCGGTCGCTGGCATGCGCTGTGGGGTCTCGGGCTCGTCGGCCTCGCCCACGCGCAGGAGCCCTCGGACAGCGACAGCGACACGGCGGAGGCGGTCTCGGCGTCGCAGGTGGATGCAGACGACGACGCGATGGTCGTCATCGTGCAGACCGACGGCCGGGTGCCGCGGGCGGCTGGTAGCGCGTGGGTGGTCGACGAGAAGGAGCTCGAGCAGTTCGAGTACGACGACCTGCACCGCGTGCTGTCCCGGGTCCCCGGCGTGTACCTGCGGGGCGAGGAGGGCTTTGGTCTGCGGCCCAACATCGGGATCCGGGGGGCCAACTCCGACCGCTCCTCGCGGGTGACGCTGATGGAGGACGGGGTCCTGTTCGCGCCCGGACCCTACGCAGCACCGGCGGCCTACTACGTCCCGATGACCACGCGGATGGTGGGCGTGGAGGTGTTCAAGGGACCGGCCGCCACCCGCTTCGGACCCAGCACGGTGGGGGGGGCGATCAACCTGCGGACGCGCTCGGTGCCGACCGATGGGGCCACGGCGATGGCGGACGTGGCGTACGGGATGCGCAACACCCTCAAGGTGCATGGGGTCGTGGGGGTGGGCGACGCCCGCAAGGGGATCCTGGTGGAGGGGGTCCACCTGGGCACCGACGGCTTCAAGCAGCTCGACGGGGGAGGGCCCACCGGCTTCGAGCGCAGCGAGGCCATGCTCAAGGCCCGGCTGGCCAACGACCCCGACCGCACCGTGCGTCACCGGGTCGAGCTCAAGCTCGGGGTGGCCCACGAGCAGTCGAACGAGACCTACCTGGGGCTCACCGAAGACGACTTCGAGGAGAGCCCATGGCGACGGTACGCGGCGACGGCCCGCGACCGGATGCAGTGGATCCGCAGCCAGGCGCAGCTGTCGTGGCAGGTCGATGTCGGAGATCGCGCGACCGTGCGCACGGTCGCGTACCACCACCGGATCGTCCGGCAGTGGTTCAAGTTCAACCGCATCGGCGGAGAGGTGGCGGCCCACGACCTGCTGCTGGCCCCCCGCGAAGGCAACCACGGGGCGCTGCTCGACGTGTTGCGGGGCGACGCGGACACCACCGGCCCCGAGGACACCCTGTGGCTGGGCACGAACGACCGCCGCTACCACAGCATGGGCGTGCAGTCGGTGGGGCGGATTCGGGCGGGACAGGGCCTGGTGAACAGCGAGACCGAGGTGGGCATCCGCCTGCATGGCGACATCGTCGATCGCCTCCACGACGAGTCCCCGTACGCCATGGTCGACGGCCGACCCTGGGCGACCGGGGGCGACACGGTGATCACCCGGGACAGCCGCTCGACCGCGCTCGCGTTCGCGGCCCATGTCTCGGAGGACCTGGGGATCGGACCGGTCCGCGTGCTGCCCGGCATGCGCCTGGAGGTGATCCGGACCACGGAGGCCGACACGGGCTCCACCGATCCCGCACCCGGGCTGCAGGTGGTGCCGCTCCCGGGCCTGGGCGTCCACGCCAGCGCCACGCCCTGGCTCGACGTGTTCGCCGGCGTTCACCGCGGGTTCAGTCCCCTCGCGCCTGGGCAGGATCCGGAGGTCCGGCCAGAGACCAGCGTCGCCTACGAGCTCGGGATGCGCGCGTTCCCTGGAGAGACCTTCGTCGAGGCGGTGGGCTTCCTCAACGACTACCAGAACCTGTCGGGGTCCTGCACGTTCTCGGGCGGCTGCACCGACGATCAGGTCGGCCAGCAGTACAACGGCGGCAAGGTCTTCGTGTACGGGATCGAGGCGGTGGTGGCCCAGGAAGGCTCGGTGGCGCGCGGGACCCGTCTCGCGGGAGAGCTCACCTACACCTGGACCGGGAGTCGGTTCCGCACGGGGTTCACCTCGGCCTTCCCGCAGTTCGGCACGGTGGAGATCGGCGACCGGCTGCCGTACGTGCCCGAGCACCAGGGGGGCGCGCGCCTCACCCTCACCCATCCCTGGGGCCACGTGACCGCCGGGGTCTCCGCCCGGAGCGCGATGCGGGACGTGGCAGGCCAGGGCGCGATCGCCGACGACGAGCGGGTGGACGCGATGGGCGTGCTCGACCTCGGGGTCGGGGTGCGGGCGAGCCGGCACGTCGATCTGTACGCCACGCTCCAGAACGTCGCGAACTCGGTGTACGTCGAGTCGTTCCGTCCCTTTGGACTGCGTCCGGGCGCGCCGATCCAGGCCATGTTCGGCGTGAAGGTCCACGACGGGCGAGGGCGGTGAGGACAGACGCCGAGCATGCCGCGGTCGGCGGGCTCTGCTAGCGGGCCGTCGGAGGGTGCCATGGTCCTGCTCGCCTGGATTCCGTTCGCACTGGCTCAGGATGCCGACGACGTCCCCGATCCGCCGTCCCGCCTGGATGCGTCCGAGGTGACGGGGGAGATCCTCGATGCCGACGGCTCGGTGCGCGAAAGCACCGTGTTGTCCGACCTGCCCGATCCCCCCGACGACGACGCGCCCTTGCCCGAGCTGGGGGAGGACGAGACGTGGCTCCGCATGGACTCCGGCGAGTGGCTGCGCGGGGAGCTCAAGCGCATGCGGCTCGATCGCGCCACGTTCAAGAGCAAGGACCTCGGCACCCTGGATCTGGACTGGGACGACGTCGCCGCGTTGTGGTCACCGCGCGCCCACGTCTGGGACATGGGGAACCGCGAGCGACTGATCGGCCCCGCCCGACTTCGCGGTGAGGTGCTGGAGATCCGCACGTCGGAGGGCATCGTCGCCCTGTCTCCCGACCAGGTCACCTCGATGCGCAAGGGCGACGGGGCGGAGCTGGGGTTCTGGGCCTACTCGCTGTACGCCGGCCTGACCGGGCGCTGGGGCAACGCGCGTCAGCTCGCGTTCGTCGGGCGTTCAGACCTCACGCGAGACGACGGACGAACCCGCTGGAACCTGCACTACGACGGCACCTACGGCACGACCGAGGGCGTGCCCTCCGCCAACGCCCACACCGGGTCCACCCAGCTCGACGTGTACGTCCACGAGGTCGTGTTCATCACGCCGCTGTCCGACACCGTGTACCACGACCCCTTCCAGAACATCCGGGTTCGAAACCGGGTCGGGGCGGGCCTCGGGTTCCGGCACGAGGCCACGGCCAAGGTCACCTGGTCGGGGGCGGTCAACGCCCTGCACCAGTACCAGGAGGCGATCAGCGTGTCGGACCCCGCGGACGCTGCGGCGCACGACGTCGGCCTGTCGTTGGGGTTGGATGCCAAGTTCGAGCCCGTCTCCGACATGACGATCAAGACGGGCTGGACCTCGACCCTCGTGCTCACGGACCTGGGCGGCACCAGCCACCGGGGGCTCGCGTCGATCGGGTACAAGGTCGCGGACGCGCTCGGGCTCGATGTGCAGGTGCAGTACGACCGCATCGAGCAGCCGGTCGCCCTGGCGGACGGCACCGTGCCCGTCTCCGACGATGTCCAGCTGTCGGCGGGTGTCAGCCTGGACTTCTGACGCTGCGGATCGCGGGGCGGGCGGCTACCCCAAGGGTGCGCAGCCCGGAGAGTGCATGGACTGGTCGACCCTCGCGATGGTCGGGGCAGGGGGCCTCGGCGCCGTGGCGCTCCACGACGTCCTCCAGCGTCAGCACACCATCCTGCGGACCTTCCCGATCGTGGGCCACTTCCGCTACCTCCTGGAGGAGGTCGGACCGGAGCTGCGCCAGTACATCGTCACGGACAACGACGCCGAGCGGCCGTTCTCCCGAGACCAGCGACGCTGGGTGTACGCGAGCGCCAAGGGCGAGAACAACCTGTTCGGGTTCGGGACGGACAACGACCTCGAGTCGGCCGAGGGCTACGTGCTGCTGCGCCACGCCGCGTTCCCCCACCAGCCCGCACCCGGGGCGCCGCACGACGTGGTGCCGGTCGCCAAGGTCCTGGGGGCCTCTCACGGGCGCGCCGGGGCGTTCCGGATGCGGTCGATCGTCAACCTCAGCGCGATGAGCTTCGGCTCGCTGTCCGGCCGGGCGGTCGAGGCGCTCAACCGGGGGGCGGCCCAGGCGGGGTGCCTGCACAACACCGGCGAGGGCGGGGTCAGCCCCCACCACCTCCAGGGTGGCGAGCTGATCTGGCAGCTGGGCACCGGCTGG
>JAUHWK010000391.1 GCA_030424555.1 bacterium
CCGCAGCCACGAACTTGTTGCGGACGTGTCCGAACTCGACGGCCCACGACATCATCATCATCGCGAGGAAGCTCGCGCCGCCCAGGACGAGGAACCCGACGTAGATCAGCGGGTTGAACGCCGCGACCAGGCCATACGCAAAGCCGACGAACACCCCGATCACGCCCACTTCATGCGCCTGCACGCGGAGGGCGCGTCGGGCCTCGTGACCCGCTCGTTCGCCCTGGAGCTGTGGCCCGCGATCCTGATCGTGGCGTTTCACCAGGTCTGGTCGGGACCCGCCGCCGTGCTGACGCTGTACGGCCACCTCCTCCTGCTCAAGATCACCCTGTCCATGCTCCAGCCCGCGATCGGCCTCCGCTCCCTGTCCATGGCCGAGACCAAGGGAAACCGTGGGTTCCAGGCGGCTGGTGTCGTGCTGTGTGCCCTGTCCGCGCTGTGCGTCGCGACCACCTGGGGCGGGTGGTAGCCTCAGGGCCTGCACAGGCTCACCCCACCGGTCGGCCCCACGCCCAGGCCCCACGATGACCGCGCGATCCTGCCGCCACCCCGCTGCCGCCCTCTCCATCTCGGAGGGGATGGACTGCCTCGAGGCCCCCGGCGCCTGGTTCTCGTTTGCAATGACGACCGAGCTGACGGTCCACCGGACCGACGGGCTCGGCATCCTCCGAGCGCAGTCCCCCTCGGGGCGCATCGAGGTGGTGTTCCGCAATCCCGTGCACGACCTCCCACCAGACGTTCCCGGCCTGTCCGTGTGGCATCACCCACGACGCGCCTCCACGGCGGTCGCGGACCAAGGCGTGATGGCCCTGTCCTGGATGCCGCCCGCCGTCTGGGCGCGTGCAGGCACCGCCTGCTTCCCCGGCGCGCTCCCCCCCAACAACCAAGGACTCGCGCTCCTGTTGGGCACCATGGACACCATGCTGTACGCCCGCGGCACGCTCGAGTTCGCGGTGTTCGAAGCCGGCGATGACGACTCTCAAAGGATCTTCCGGCTACCGCTGCGGCGATGACCGCCTGGCCCTGGTCCGATCCGGTGGACGGATGGAAGGTGTAGAACCGGTTCTACGCTTCCCTGCGGCCTCCGGCCGGTCGGACTGTCGTGCTTGCCTCCATCCGACCCATCCCCCCCCCATCCTTCGCGTGGCCGGAGCGGCAGCGTCCGGTCCCCACCCTCAGGTGTCGTCGCGGGCCTCGGCGACGTCGTGCTCGGCTTCGCGGCTCGGTTCTTGGGCCAAGCGGGCGAGGACGCGGCGGGCGATGGCGTCGCCGGCTTCCGCACCCCGGCTCCGGGGGGCGCGGCCCGATTCGCGCACCCAGGCGCCGTCCTGACGGCCGAGGAAGGCACGGACGACCAGCTCGTCGCCGTCGAGCGTGGCGTGGCAGCCGGTGGGCACGGAGCAGCCACCCTCCAGCGTGGTGAGGAAGGCGCGCTCGAGGCGCATCGCGTCTTGGACCTCCCGCACGCTGATCGTGTGGAGGACGTCGCGCAGGGCCTTGTCGTCGTGACGGCACTGGATCGCGAGCGCCCCCTGCCCCACCGCGGGCACCATCTCGTCGGGATCGAGGGGGAACACGTCGTCGCGCGTGTGCAGGCCCAGCCGACGCAGGCCGGACAGCGCCAGCACGACCGCGTCGTACTCGCCGGACGTCATCTTGGCGATGCGGGTCTCGACGTTGCCGCGGATGCCGCGGATCTCGAGATCGGGACGGAGCACCTTGAGCTGCATCGCGCGGCGCGCGGATCCCGTGCCCACCACCGCACCGGGCGGCAGGCGCCCCAGCGGCATGCCGACGAGGGCGTCGCGCGGATCTTCGCGGGCGGGGATCCCGGCGATCACGAGCCCCTCGGGGGACTCGGTCGGCATGTCCTTCATGCTGTGGACCGCGAGGTCGACCTCACCCCGCAGCATCGCCTCCTCGATCTCCTTGGTGAACAGGCCCTTGCCGCCCACCAGGCGCAGCGGCCGATCCCGCACCTGATCGCCCTTGGTGGAGATCACGTGCAGCGACACCGCATCGCCCGTGGCTTCCGTGATGAGGCGCCCCACGTGCTCGCTCTGCGTGCGCGCGAGATCGCTGCCTCGGGTGCCGATCCGCCAGGTCCGGGTCATGTCCGCCTCCGTCCACGGGCCGTATCCCGACCAGGCCCCCGGGGCGGGTCCCCGTCCACCCGTCGGGTTGCACGCCCGACAATGGGGGTCTGACCGTGCGTTCCGACCAGCAAGTCAGTGCGTTGCACACAGGACGACACGGCCACGACGTGCTAGACGGCCGTCCTTCCCGCCTTCGTCCCCCGGAGGAGTCATGTTCAAGGCGTCCGACGTCTCGCCGCGGATGTTCGAGTCCGACTTCATGGACTTCTTCTCGCGCACCCACTGGCTGGTCGTGCCCGCCCTGTACCTGCCGCTGTCGCTCGGCACGGCGGCGGCCGCGGTGTGGACCGGCGCTGCGGGCGCCCTCACCACCGTGCTCGCGTTCGCGGTGGGCTTCGTGATCTGGACGCTGACCGAGTACTGGCTGCACCGCACGGCGTTCCACTGGATCCCCGAGGCCTCCTGGGGGGAGCGCTTCCACTTCCTGGTCCACGGTGTACACCACACCTGGCACAAGGATCCGTACCGCCTGGTCATGCCGCCCGCGGTGTCGATCACCCTCGCCGTCGTGTTCTACGGCGTGTTCTGGGTGGCGGCCCAGCTCGGCGCGCTCGGCGGCCTGTCCACCGGGTGGCACCTCGGCGCCTACGGTGGGTTCGTGCTCGGCTACTGCGTGTACGACTGCGTCCACTACATGATCCACCACTGGAAGCCCCGCAGCCGCTGGATGAAGCAGCTGCGCGCGCACCACATGAACCACCACTTCAACCACCCCGAGACCCGCTTCGGCGTGTCCAACACGGTGTGGGACCACGTGTTCGGCACGGCGGGATGAAGGCCGACCCGGAGCGGCTGCGCGCCGACGTGCAGCAGGCCCTCCGGGACGCCCGCGTCGCCCGAGAGTCCGGAGACGTCGCAGGACGCCTGGACGCCCTCGCCCGCGCGCGGGATGCCGCCGAGGGCCTGACGGACGATCCGTCCCTGTTCGCCGCGGCCTGCTGGCGCTTGGCGAAGGCCCGGTACGATGCCGGTGTGCACGACACCTTGCTCGATGCCGTCCGCCCGCTGCTCGCGGAGGGACGGCACGCCAAGGGCATGTTCGGCGTCCGCACCCCCGCCGGCCCGTTCGACCACTACGAGCCCGGCGTGCAGGCCGTCGCCCCCCTCGCCCGACGGGTCGCCGACCACCTCGGCTACGCCGACCCCGACCTCGCCCGCCTGTGGGACGCGCTCGCGGCGTGGGCCGGCACCCGCCACGAGGGCTTCCTCCACGCATGGGCCCGCACCGAGCGCGCCTGGATCGACGCCGCCACCGGCGCGATCGCTGCCGTGCGCACCACCGCCCACGCCGTCTCCGCGATGCGCCCGGGCGAAGGGGTCGGCGAGCACCGCCACCCCCGCGCAGCCCGTGCCCTCGACTCCATCCCTTGGCTCCAGGTCGACATGGCCCGCACCCGCTTGCGGGCGGAGGCGTGGCACGGAGAGGCCCGGGGGGCTGCCGACGCCCTCGAGGAGCTGCTCGACGCCTGCGCCGGGGTCGACCTTCCCCCCCACCACGATCCGTGGGTGCTCGACGCCATCCTCCACGCCGACCGCGAGCACGGCCTCACCGAGATCGCCGACGGGTGGCGCGCAGCCTGGCGCGAGCTCGCCAGCGCCCCTGGCCTGTCCCCCGGGCACCAGGCACGCCTCGCGGCGTTCGCCCTCGCCACCCCCGAGGCCCACCACCACGCCGCGACGCAGCTGCATGCCGAGCGCGCCGGTCCGGAGTGGGTCGTCGGCGCCTGGATCGACGCAGCCCGCGCAGCCGACGACCCCGCCGCGCGCACCGCGTTCCTCACCCAGGCCCGCGACCACGCAGCCCGCACGGGCGTCCGCCACCGCGATCTGTCAACAGACGCAACATCCTGAGGGATCATCCGTCGTAGGGTGTGAACACGTCAGCGGGGAGGTCGCATGCACCCCTGGATCCTCGGTCGCAGGCACGGCGCTCGCCGAGCGGTGCCCCTCGCCCTGGCCCTCGCCTTGGGCGGATGCGACCCCGCCCCCCACGGCATCGACGACCCCGTTCCCTCCGACA
>JAUHWK010000015.1 GCA_030424555.1 bacterium
CTGAGGCTACGCCCCGTGGGTAACGCCCTCCCCCTGCGCCCGGCGATTCCGCGATCCGAATGTCGTGCCGCCACCGTATTGTCCGCCTCCGAACATGGTGGTCCCGTGGCACGTCCCATGCTGCGCTGCCCCCCGGGACACGGCGGGAGGACGACGCATGCGAATCCTGTTCGGTACGTGGTGTCTGGTGGGGTGGGTGGCGTCAGCCCAGGCGGGCGGGGTGGCGGTTCGAACGACCGGCCCGGTCGACGTCGTCGCCGAGGACTGCCAGGTCCTCTCGATCACCCCGGTCTCCCCACCCTCGCAGGGGGTCCCGCCGTGCGGCCGTCCAGCCCCTGTGGACCCCGCGTTGGTGGCCGCGATCTGGCCCAGCCTGGACGCCGAGCTCGACAAGGCCCCACCCCCCGCGCTCGCCGCGTTCTACGAGGAGGGGCGCCGCCCACACGGCGGGATGGTGGTCTTCGGCAGCGTCCTGCTCGGCTTGTCGACCGGTCCGCTGATCGGCGCCGCGGCCGCGGAGGGTGCTGTTCGGCCCTACCTGATCCCGGTGTTCGGCCCGCTGGCGACCGCGATCCAGGGCGGTCCGGAGCGTCGCATGTCGCCTGGAGCCCGGGCAGCCCTTGTCATCGCTGGCACCGCACAAGCGGCCGGCATCACCTTGCTCGCCGTGGGCGCCCGGCCCGTTCACCCGGTGTGGCGCCGTCGACCCGTCGCCGAGATCCAGCTCTCGCTGTCGGCCGGCCCGGGGACCGTGGACGTCCACGGACGGTTCTGAGCGGTCGTCCACCCCACGGCAACGGTCCGTCCCGTTCAGGGCCCTTTCGGTGGGACGCCGGGGTGCGCAGGCTAGGCTCCTTCCGACTGGAGGCCCCATGGCCACGCCCATCCTCGGCGCCCAACACCTCGGCGCGCCCCCCTGGCCCACGCTCGACCCCTTCCTGTTCTGCGTGCACCACCTCGATCTCTACCCCCACGGCAACGCCGCGATGGGGCCCGACGCGCCGCTGACCGGTCGCCGGCTCGGGATGGACTTCGACCCGTCCAACGACTGGAAGATGTACCACGGACGCCAGGTTCCGGGCTTTCCACGCCACCCACACCGCGGGTTCGAGACCATCACGCTGATGCGGCGCGGGTTCATCGACCACAGCGACTCGCTCGGCGCCAAGGCCCGCTTTGGCCAGGGAGACGTGCAGTGGATGACCGCCGGGCGGGGCATCGAGCACTGCGAGATGTTCCCGCTGCTCCACCAAGACCAGGACAACCCCGCCGAGCTGTTCCAGCTGTGGATCAACCTGCCCGCGTCCCACAAGATGGTCGACCCCCACTTCACGATGCTGTGGAGCGAGACGATCCCCACCTGGACCCACACCGACGCCGAGGGACGCACCACCGAGCTGAGCGTGCTGGCCGGCACCCTGGCCGGGGTCACCGCGCCGCCCCCTCCCCCCGACAGCTACGCGTCCCAGCACGACAGCCACGTCGGCATCCTCACGATCCGGCTGTCCCCGGGGGCCACCTGGACCCTGCCCGCCACCGTGCCCGGCGTGAACCGCGCGCTGTACCACGTGACCGGATCGTCGGCGTTCGTCGCAGGGCTTGGTGTGGACGGACGCATGCTCGTCCAGGTGCGATCCGACGCCGACGTCGCGATCCAGGGAAGCCCGGAGGGCAGCGAGTTCCTGCTGCTGCAGGGCAAGCCCATCGGTGAGCCCGTCGCCCACCATGGTCCGTTCGTGATGAACACCCGGGCGGAGCTGGAGCAGGCCTTCCACGACTACCGCGCGACCCGGTTCGGCAGCTGGCCCCACGGCGCGGACGATCCCGTCCACGGGCGCGAGGCCGGACGGTTCGCCGTGCATGCCGATGGCCGACGGGAGGAGCCGGGCGTCTGAGGCGCCGGGCATCCCTCCTTCCACAACCCAAGGCGATCCCGATGACCGACGCCCCCATCTCGACAGACCCCGCGCTTGACCCCGTCTGCGGAATGACCCCGTCGCCCGACACCCCTCACCGGGTCACCCACGAGGGCCAGGAGTACCTGTTCTGCAGCGCAGGCTGCCGGTCCCGGTTCGACGCCGATCCAGCCCGCTACGTGTCCGGCGTACCCACGCCGACCCACGACGCGCCCAGCGACGCGATCTACACGTGCCCGATGCACCCCGAGGTCGAGCAGATCGGGCCGGGGAGCTGCCCCAAGTGTGGGATGGCGTTGGAGCCCAAGACGTTCGATCCGGCCGCCCAAGGAGACGACCCCGAGCTTGTCGACATGCAGCGACGACTGTGGATCTCTCTGGCGTTCGCAGTTCCTGTGTTCGTGCTCTCCATGGGAGACATGCTCCCCGGGCATCCGTTCAGCACGTGGCTCGGGTCCTGGCGCCCGTGGATCGAGGGACTGCTGGCCACGCCGGTCGTCGTGTGGTGCGCCCAGCCATTCTTCGCGCGCGCCGTGGCATCGGTGCGCCACCGCAGCCTCAACATGTGGACCTTGATCGGGCTCGGGGTGTCCGTCGCGTACGGCTACAGCGTGGTCGCCACCGTGTTCCCTACCTGGTTCCCCCCCTCCTTCAGAGCCCACGGAGAGGTGGCCGTCTACTTTGAGGCCTCGGCGGTGATCGTGGCGTTGATCTTGCTGGGGCAAGTGCTGGAGCTCCGCGCCCGCGGACAGACGAGCCAAGCGATCGCGTCCCTTCTCGCCCTGTCCGCCAAGACCGCCCGACGGGTCGGCGAAGACGGACGGGAGGAGGACATCCCCCTCGCGGACGTGGTGGTCGGCGACCGCCTCCGGGTCCGGCCCGGAGAGAAGGTCCCAGTGGACGGGGTCGTCCTGGAAGGGACCAGCCGGGTCGACGAATCCATGGTGACAGGCGAGCCCGTGCCCGCGTCGAAGGCGGCCGGCGACGACGTGGTCGGCGCGACGGTCAACGGCACCGGAACCCTCCTCATCGAAGCCCAACGGGTCGGGGGGGACACCCTGTTGTCCCGCATCGTCTCGATGGTCGCGGACGCCCAGCGCACCCGCGCGCCCATCCAGCGGCTGGCGGACCAAGTGTCGGGTGTGTTTGTGCCTGCCGTGATCGTTTCGGCGGTCCTCACGTTCGCCGTCTGGGCCCTGTGGGGCCCGTCTCCGCAACTGGCCCACGCCCTCGTCAATGCCGTGGCCGTCCTGATCATTGCGTGCCCATGTGCCCTGGGCCTGGCGACCCCGGTCTCGATCATGGTGGCAACCGGGAAGGCCGCGGGTCTCGGCGTGCTGTTCCGGGACGCGGAGGCCCTGGAGGTGTTGGGGCGCGTGGACACGCTGGTCGTGGACAAGACAGGCACCCTCACCGTCGGTCGACCCACGCTCACCGAGGTCGACCCTGCAGAAGGCGTAGACGCCGACGACCTGTTGACTCGGGTCGCGGCCCTCGAACGCGCCAGCGAGCATCCCCTGGGCGAGGCCATCGTCCACGAAGCAGAGCGCAGAGGCCTGGACGGCCTTGAGGTCACGGGATTCGACACCATCACCGGACAGGGACTCGTCGGATCGGTCGCTGGCAAGCGCCTCGCCGTGGGCAACGCCGCCCTGATGGACGCCCAAGGCGTGTCGATCGCGCCGTTCGAGGCAGCCGCCGAAGCGTGGCGATCCGAGGGCCAGACCGTCGTGTGGGTCTGCGAGGACGGCGTCTACGCGGGGATGCTCGGCGTGTCGGACCCGATCAAGGACACCACGCCCGACGCGATCCGCGCCCTGCACCAGGCGGGCCTTCGCCTCGTGATGATCACGGGCGACGCCGAGACGACCGCCCAGCACGTCGCCAGGACCCTGGGGATCGACGAGGTCCACGCCGGAGTCCAGCCGGCGGGCAAGGCCGCACGGGTCGCCGAGCTTGTCGAGCAGGGACGGGTGGTCGCCATGGCCGGAGACGGAATCAACGACGCGCCCGCCCTCGCCAGGGCCTCTGTGGGCATCGCGATGGGCACAGGCGCCGACGTGGCGATGGAGAGCGCGGGGGTCACCCTGGTCAAGGGCGACCTCCAGGGCATCGTCAAGGCCCGGACCCTGTCGCGGATGACCCTCGCGAACATCCGGCAGAACCTGTTCTTCGCCTTCGCGTACAACACGATCGGCATCCCGATCGCGGCAGGTGCGCTGTACCCGTTCTTCGGGATCCTGCTGTCCCCGATGCTCGCCGCGGCCGCGATGTCCGCGTCTTCCGTGTCGGTCCTGGGCAACGCGCTGCGGCTGCGATCCCGCACCGTGTAGGCCGAATCAGCCGCCGGACACCACCAGGGCGCCTTCGTACATCGCCATCCCGCAGGTGAACGCGAGCGAGCCCTGCGCGGGGGCCGTCACCGGGACCCGAACGGTCTCCCCGACCGGCACCGGCACCGAGCGGCCTGTCGACGGGAACACGATCTCCCCTCCACAGTTCTGCTCGTCCAGGCGCTGGAACGCGAGGACGAGGGCCTCGCCGGACGACGCCTCGATCCGGCTGGGCGCGTACCCGTCGCCGGAGATCAGCACCGGCACCTCGCGGCCTCCGTCTCCTGCCGGGTTCGCAGCCTCGCCGAACCCACACCCCACCAGCCCGACCAGCATCCATCCGTGTCGCATCCCGTCCTCCGTGGGTGCGGCAGATTGCCGCAGGAACACCGGCCCGCTATCCTGTGCGGCGAATTGTCGCAGGCAGGGAAGACCGATGTGGACCTGGTTTCTGGTCACCGCACTCGCCTCGCCGGTGGACGAGGCCGACACCTGGATCGCCCGCACCGCCGCAGCCCACCCCTCGGTCGTGGCCCCTCAGCTCCGCGCAGACGCCGCGCGTGCGCGCGCGCAGACCGCCGGTCGCTGGCCCGACCCCGTGGCGATGGTGCAGTACACCGGACCGTTCTCCACCGGGTGGATCGGCGACCATCCGATGGCCGGCATCGACGCCCGCCTCACCCAGCGCCTCCAGCCCCCGCGGTGGTCCCGCACCCAGAAGGGCGCCGCGGACGCGCTGGAGGCGGTCCAACAGGCCAGCGCCGAGGTGGCCCGACACGCCCTGGCCGGGCGGCTCGGCCACGCCTGGTGGCGCTTGGCGGGCCTGTCTGCCCAGGCCGAGGTCTTGACCCACCTCCGGGAAGATGCAGCGCTGGCCCGTGACTCGGTCGAGGCCCGCTACGCGGTCGGCCAGGCGGACGACGCCACGCTGCTTCGCCTCGAGCAGTTCCTCGATCGCGTGGACCAGCAGCTCGACGACGTGGCCCGGCTCACCCAGTCGACCCGCGCCACCCTGCGCGGACTGGCCGCCGCCCCCCTGCCGTTCGACCCGGTGCTTCCTCGCCACCCGGCCGCCGATCCCGGACAGCACCCTGCCGACGACGCCCCCCCGGTCGACCGCGCGCGTGCCCAGGCCACCGCCACCGCCGCCCAAGCCGACGCCGTCGCCACCCACCGGGCACCGCCCGTGGACCTCTGGGTCGGCGTGCGAGGACGGACCTTCCAGTCGGCGACCGACCCCGGGGTCGACCTGTTCACCGTGGGCGCCAGCATCCCGATCCCCCTCTCTCGGATCGCCCGCGGCAACCAGGAAGTCGCTGCGTGGAACGCGGAGTCTCGGGCCGCGGAGGCAGAGGCACGCGCCCAGGCCGAGGGGATCCAGGGCCAGGCGGACGCCCTACGCGCCGCATGGCAGCAAGGCATCGACACCGTCGATCGGCTGGACGCCACCCG
This sequence comes from bacterium, assembly GCA_030424555.1. Classification (GTDB taxonomy): domain Bacteria; phylum Myxococcota_A; class UBA796; order UBA796; genus JAUHWK01. The sequence continues at coordinate 5,702 of JAUHWK010000015.1, forward strand.
GCTCCCGCGCGCCGACGCCCTGCTGCAGGCCGTTCAGTCGGCCTTCGAGTCCGGGCGAGCCAGCGGACTGGACCTGCACGAGGCCCAGCGGGAGCGGCTCATGCTCTCCCTGGAGCGGGTCCAGGCCGTCACCGCCACCTGGATTGCCCGGGCGGAGCTGGCGGCCCTGCTCGGCGAAGACCCGACGGCCGAGGTCACCCCATGATCGCCGCGTCCCGCCAGGTCCTCCTCGCCGTCCTGGTCGCCCTGATCTCCGCGTTGGGCATGGGCTGTGGCAGCCCCGCCCCCCAGCACGCGCCCGATCCCGGCCACGACCACCCCGCCCACGGCTCGGTGTGGACCTGCTCCATGCACCCCCAGGTGCGCGAAGACGGCCCGGGCACCTGTCCCCTGTGCGGCATGGCCCTCGTCGAGGTGCCCCTCGCCGCCGCCGAGGGGGACCGCTCCGTCGTCGTGGACGCACGCATCGTCCAGCAGTCCGGCATCCGCACCCGGCGGGTGGCGCGCACCACCCTGTACCGCCCCCTCCGGTCTCTGGGCGAGGTGGTGGCCCCCGAGGATGGGCTGTCGTCGGTGAGCCCTCGGGCCAGCGGATGGCTGACCGATCTCAAGGCCGACACCACGGGCCAGGCCGTCCGCGCCGGAGAGGTGCTGTACACCTGGTACAGCCCGTCGGTGGTCGAGGCCCAGCAGGAGATGCTGCTGTCGCCCGCCGGCTCGTCGCGACGGGCCTCGGCGCGCGCCCGCCTGTCCCGCTTGGGCATGGCCGCCTCCGACATCGACCGCGTGCTGCGGCGAGGACGGGCCGAGGAGGACACCCCGGTTCGCGCACCCCACCCCGGCGTGGTCCTCGAACTGGGCGCCGCCGTCGGCACCGCCCTGTCCCCGGCGATGCCCGTGATGACCTTGGCGGACCTGTCGACCGTCTGGGTCGAGGCCGAGGTGTACGAGCCAGACGCGGCCTGGGTGGAGCGCGGCTTGTCCGCCACCATCTCCCTCCCCGGCGACCCCGCGCCCCCCCGGGAGGGCGTGGTCTCCTTCGTGCACCCCACCCTCGACCCCGTGCGGCGCACCCTCCGCGTTCGGGTGGAGGTCCCCAACCCCGACGGGTCGCTCCGTCCCGGACAGCTCGCGACCGTCCAGCTCGGCTTCCGCGCCCGCCCGGACGTGCTGGTCGTGCCCCGGGACGCGGTCCTCGACTCAGGGCGGCGGCGGCTGGTGTTCGTCCACGAGGGCTCGGGCCGCTTCCGTCCCCGTGCCGTTCGGACCGGCCTGTCCGGGGACCGCGACCAGGTGGAGATCCTCGAGGGCCTGCACGAGGGCGAGGAGATCGTGACGTCCGGGCTGTTCTTGCTGGACGCCGAGGCCCAGCTCCAGGAGGCCTTCCGCGGCCTGGCCCCGGCGCAGGATGCCGAGACCACCCCGACCCGCTGGGCCTGCCCGATGCATCCAGAGCAGGTCTCGGACCACCCGGGCGTGTGTGGGGTGTGCGGGATGGATCTGGAGCCCGTCCCGCCGCCCAGCGACGAGACGACCCCGTGATCGCGCGCTGGATGGAGGCGGCGGCCCGGCACCGCCACGTGGTCGCCACGGCCCTGTTCCTGGTGGTGCTGGCCGGGGTGGTGGCCGTGTTCACCACACCCGTCGACGCCCTCCCCGACACCAGCGACACCCAGGTGATCGTGGTGACCGACGTCCCTGGGCAGGATCCGCAGGTGGTGGACGACCAGGTCACCTACCCCCTGTCCACCGCGCTCCTCGCCGTCCCCGGCGCCCGCACCGTGCGGGGGTTCTCATCGTTCGGCACGTCCATGGTCTACGTGCTGTTCGACGACGGGACCGATCCCTACTGGGCGCGCGCGCGGGTGTCGGAGACGCTCGACGCGGGTGGTGCCTCCTTGCCCCCGGGCACGACGCCACGCCTCGGTCCCGACGCGTCGGGCGTGGGGTGGGTGTACCAGTACGTGGTGCGAGACGCCGGACCCGAGTCCCGCGCCCTGCGTGCCGCGCTCGACGCCGACCACGACGGCGTCGTCACCGACAGTGAGATCCCCCCCCCGCAGTCCTTCACGGTCCTGGGCCGCACCACCCGCTGCACGGTGTCCCTCGCGGGCTGGTGCCTGCATGAGGTCCAGGAGGGCGGCCGAGGCGTGGCGGTGTACACCCCCGATCGCGTTGATGCGTGGCTACGCGACGGTGGGCGTCCCGGACAGCGGGAGGTGCTCGTCCAGGCCTTCGACCGGGATCACGACGGGGCGCTGTCGCGGGCGGAGCTTGGGGTCGCGGCGCGGTTCGAGGGCATGCACCTCGGGGAGCTCCGCGACCTGCAGGACCACTGGATCGGCACCGATCTGGCCGCCCTGCGCGACGTCGCCCAGATCGCGACCGTCGGCGGGTTCAAGCCGCAGCTGTTGGTGGAGGTCGATCCAGACCGGCTGGAGGGATTCGGGCTCACCCTGCAGGACGCCGCCCGTGCGGTCCAGGCAGCCAACGGCCAGGTCGGCGGCGGGGTGATGGAGGTCGCCGAGACCGAGTGGATGATCCGCGCCGACGGCCTCGCCCGGACCCCCGACGATCTGGCGGCCACCCCCCTGGCCGCGGACGGCCGGACCCACACACCCGTCCGGCTCGACCAGGTCGCCCGCATCCACTGGGCGCCCGCTCCCCGCCGCGGCGCCACCGACTGGAACGGCGAGGGCGACGCCGTCAGCGGCATCGTCGTGATGCGTTCGGGCGCCAACGCCCTCGACGTGATCGACCGGGTCACCGAGCGCCTCGCGGACCTCGGCAGCAGTCTGCCCCCCGGGGTCGTCCTCCAGACCGCCTACGACCGCGGGCCGCTGGTGCGCCGGGCCGTCGACACCCTCACCCATCGGCTGGTCGAGGAGCTGGTGATCGTGGCCCTGGTCTGCGGCCTGCTGCTCGGCTCGTGGCGCGCCGCCCTCGTGCCGGCGATCACCCTGCCGCTCGGGGTCCTCGGGGCGGCGATCGGGATGCGCGCGATCGGTCTGCGCGCCGACGTGATGAGCCTGGGGGGCATCGCCCTCGCCATGGGGGTGATGGTCGACGCAGCGGTCGTGATGGTCGAGAACGTCCACCGACGCGCCGAGCACCACCCCGACGAGGACCCGATCGAGCGGGTCGTGGCCGCCTGTGCCGAGGTCGGCCCTGCGATCGCGTGGTCCCTGGTCATCGTCACCCTGGCGTTCGTGCCGGTGTTCGCGCTGGAGCAGGCCGAGGGCCGCTTGTTCCGTCCCTTGGCGTGGACCAAGACCCTGTCGATGGCCGCTGCGACCGCGGTGGCCGTGTTCGCGATGCCTGCGCTGCTCGTCCCCGTGGCCCGAGAGCGGGTCCGACCCGAGGCGGACCACCCGGTCTCTCGGCTGTTGATCGCCGTGTACACCCCGATCCTGGACGCGACCCTCCGACGGCCCAGGACCGTGATCGCGGGCGCCCTCCTCGTCGCCGCGACCGCGCTGTGGCCCTGGTCCAACCTCCCCTCCGAGTACATGCCTCCCCTCGACGAAGGGGACCTGCTCTACATGCCGACGACCCCACCGGGACTGTCGATCACCAAGGCCCGGGCACTCCTGCAGCAGACCGACCGGCTGATCGCCGCCCATCCCCAGGTCGCCACGGTGCTCGGCAAGGCCGGTCGAGCGGACACGGCGACCGATCCGGCGCCGCTGTCGATGTTCGAGACGGTCATCCAGCTCACGCCTCGGGACACCTGGCCCCCCGGCAAGACGGTCCAGGACGTGATCCGCGAGCTCGACGACCGCGTCGCCATCCCCGGCCTCACCGATGCCTGGACGATGCCGATCCGGGCCCGGCTCGACATGCTCTCCACCGGCATCCGGACCCCGGTCGGCATCAAGCTCCTGGGGGACGACCTGGACGTGCTGGCCCAGCTGGCGCGTGAGATCGAGGGCGTCGTGGGCGAGCTGGACGGCGTGTCGTCGGTGTACGGCGAGCGCGTGACCGGCGGACACTACGTCGACATCGACGTCGATCGGGAGGCGGCGAGCCGGTGGGGCCTCACGGTCGCCCAGGTCCATGCCGTCGTCCAGATGGCGATCGGGGGGACCACCGTCGGGACCTCCTTGGACGGCCTCACCCGCCACGACATCGTCGTGCGCTACCCCCGCGAGCTCCGCCACGACCTCGACGCGCTGCGGCGTGTCCGGGTGCCGACGCCCATGGGCCACGCCGTGCTCCTGGAGCAGGTCGCCACCCTGACGACGACCAACGGTCCCCCTGGCATCAAGCGGGAAGCGGGCCGCCGCACCGCGTGGATCCACGTCGACCTGGACACCGCCGACCTCGGGGGATGGGTCGACCGCGCCAAGCGGGTGGTGCGCGAGCGGGTCTCGCTCCCCGCGGGTGTGACCCTCGTGTGGTCTGGCCAGTACGACGCGCTGGAGCGCGCCCGGAACCGGCTGGCCTGGCTGGTCCCCGCCACGCTCGCCCTCATCCTCGTGCTGCTGCAGCTTCACTTTCGCGCGCTGGCCCCCGCCGCGATGCTGCTGGGCGCCACGATCCTGTTCGCGCCGGTCGGCGGCCTGTGGTTCGTCCACCTGGCGGGATGGCCGTGGTCGGTCGCGGTGGCGGTCGGGTTCATCGCGTTGCTCGGCCTCGCCGCCGAGACCGGGGTCGTGATGATGGTCTACCTGGACGACGCCTGGGCCACCGCGCAGGCCGAGGGTCGCGACACGCTCGAGGGCCTGACCGAGGCGGCACGGGAAGGTGCCGTCGGACGGCTCCGGCCCAAGGTCCTGACCGTCGCCACGACCGTGCTCGCCTTGCTCCCCATCCTGGTCGCGGACGGCACGGGAAGCCGGGTGATGCGGCGGATCGCGGCGCCGATGGTGGGGGGCCTGGCGAGCTCGGCCGTCCTCACGCTGATCGTGCTGCCCGCGCTGTGGTTCCTGTGGCGTCGAACGCAGGTGCGCGCGGCGGCGCACGACGGCGGGTGACGCCCCGGCCCCACGCCACGCCGGGCGTCTGAGCGGGTTCTGGTCCGGACCACCGGGCTTCGCGCGCTCACCCACCGCCCCATGCTCGGGAACCGAGGGATGCACCCCGTCCAGCAGGCGCCGATCGCCGCGGCCGCCACGGGTCCGGTCCAGCGACCCCACGGCGCGCCACCTTGACACATGAGCACTCCATCATATGATGGCGACATCATGCTTGAGACCCCCCCCCTCCACCACGACGCCGCCGCGCTCCTGCGCTGCATGGCCCACCCCGTCCGCTTCGCGATCCTCGCCCGGCTGATGGAGGGTCCCGAGGTCGTGGGCACCCTCGTCGAGGCCCTCGGCGTGGAGCAGAGCGCGCTGTCGCACCACCTGCGAACCCTGCGGGACGCCGGCCTGGTCGCCGGCGATCGGGAGGGGCGCCACGTCCGCTACCGCCTCGACGACGCGCACGTCGCCACCATCGTCCGCGACACCTTGGCCCACGCCGCCGAGCGCCACGCCGGAGACACACCATGAGCGCCCACGACGCCCACGGGCACGGCCACCACCATGGACACGCCCACCACCACGGTGGGAGCCGCCTCGGCGTGGCGTTCGCGCTCAACCTCACGTTCACGGTCGTCGAGCTGATCGGCGCCTGGTGGACCAACTCCACCGCGATCGCCGCCGATGCCGTCCACGATCTGGGCGACTCGCTGGCGCTGGCGTTCGCGTGGGCGATGCAGGGCCTGTCCGGTCGCCAGGGCAACGCCTCGTGGACGTTCGGCTACCGGCGGCTGTCTCTGCTGGGCGCCCTGGTCAACGCCGCCGTCCTGCTGGTGGGCGGAGGGCTCGTCCTGGTCGAAGCGCTCCCCCGCCTGTGGGATCCCCAGCCAGCCGACCCGACGGGCATGGCCGCCCTGGCGGTCCTGGGCGTGCTCGTCAACGGAGCCGCCGTGCTCCGCCTCCGGGGCGGCGAGGGCATGAACGAGAAGGTCGCCACCTGGCACCTGATCGAGGACGTCTTGGGCTGGGTGGCCGTGTTGGTCGTGTCCGGCGTGATGCACGTGGTCGACGCCCCCTGGCTCGACCCCGCGCTGGCCCTGATCGTCACCGCCGTCGTCACCTCCCAGGCCGCACGGCACCTGGTCCACACGGTCCGCCTGTTCCTCCAGGCCGTGCCGCCGGGACTGAGCGTGGAGGGCATGCGCGCGACCCTCGCCGGCGTCGAGGGCGTCATCGCCACCCACCACCTGCACCTGTGGTCCCAGGACGGCGAGCACCACGTGCTCACCGGACGGCTCCAGGTGGGGCCGGGCCTGTCGCTCGACGAGGCCACGGCGATTCGGGAGCGAGCGCGCCACGCGCTGGAGCACGCCGGCGTCGGCCACGCCACGCTGGAGGTCTGCACCCAGGGTGGGGACCCGGGGTGCGGGGGCTGACCGGCCTCAGCCGTGGTCGTCGCCGTGGTGGCCGCCGATCGGACCCTCCGTGAACAACGACTCCTTGAGCTCCTTGCTCATCGTGGCGTCGTGGCGACGAATCCACTCGAGCACCATCGCCGCGTGCTCCTTCTCCTCGTCGCGGTTGTGCTCGAGGATGCGCTTGAGCTCGGGGTCCTTGCAGGCGTCGACCCGCTGGTTGTACCAGTCGACAGCCTCCAGCTCCTCCATCAGTGAGACGATGGCGCGGTGCATGTCGCGGGTGGCGTCGGACAGCTCGGAGACGGGCTCGTGGTAGCCTTCGTTGGACATCGGACCTCCTCGGGCGCAGGGGCGCTGCGCGTCCCTCTACCGGATCGTCGCCACGGGGCCAGCCCCTCAGGGCGCCATCGCCAGCGGCGGCTTGGGCGGGGTCCAGCCATCGCCTCCCACATCCACGCGCACGGCGCTGCTGACCGCCCACGCCGGTCGACCGCTGATCGCCGTCATCCCGGAGTCACCGCGCGCGACCACCAGGAAGGAGGCGTCCGCCACCGCATCCAGGGTGAAGGTCACCGGGACACCGGATGGCCCCGCCGTCGCGGTCTGCACGACGACGCCGTCCCGCATCAGCTCCACCCGATCGACGGGGATCCACGACGGCGTGTAGGCGGTGACCGAGAGCGTGGAGCCCGGCGCCACCACGCTGCCGGGTGGCGGGTCGAGCACGATCATCGGACCGTTCGTCGCGACCGTCGCCCGACGCTGAACGGCCCCCACGATCGCCGCGTCGGTCAGGTCCGCGACCGATGCCGCGTCCGGGACGTGGAACCAGGTCGACAACAGGCCGGGATCGTTGACGATCGGTCCATGGCTGTCGGACGATCCCGTGGCGGCCGAGACGATCCCCCGCGCCTCGAGGTCGGCGTACAGGCGCAAGCCATCCGGCGTCTGACCCGGCACGATGACCTCGATCGCATCGAAGCCGTCCCACCAGAAGTCCGGCTTGGCGATCTCGCCCTCCCGCCAGCCTGCGAAGGACGGCAGCCCTGGGCTGAACGGGTGGTTGAGCTGCACCATCACGTCGCCATGGTGGTCGAACAAGGCGTCGAACTGGTCGGTGGTGGTGGACGGGAGATCCTCCCACCACGCCCAGGCCCCGCCAGCGCGCTCCGAGGGGTCCGCCTGGACGGGGAACAGGTTGACATGCCCCCGCACCCACGGCGTGACCTCGACGGAGCCGACCACGTGGACTGTGTCGTCCAGGCCCAACGCGGCGACCAGGTCCGAGTGGTCCACCGCGACATCGTGCTCGCTCGCGAACCAGATGTCGAGCCCCACCCCTGCGACGTTGAGGGCCCGATCGACCGGCGACATCGTGCCGTCGAACGACGGGGTCGCGTGGATGTGGGTGTCTCCGAGGTACCAACCGGGCGGGACCTCGATCGGCCTGAGCCCGGTGAGGTCCACATCGAGCGCCTCGCCGGCGACGACGTCGAGCGCCTCCCGGTGGACCTCGTGCCGCGTTCCTGCCCACACCAGCAGGTCGTAGCTGCCCTCCGGCACCGCGAGCTCGAGCGTGCCCGACGTCGCCCACCCGATCGCCGCGCGGCCCTCCGGCGGTCCCCAGGTGTAGCCATCGTCCGGCACGTCGGCGTCGACCCGCGCCAGCCGCGCCTCGAAGTGCGCCGCATGCTCCGACCGCAGCCGAACCGTTCCGGGCCGCGCGAGCACCAGCGTGTCGCCCGGGACGCCCTCGGCCCGTCCGTACCCACGCGGATGGGGCACGGACGGTGCCCCATCCCGAATCGTCGCGAGCGACGCAGCCCGAAGCGCCGGGTCGGCCAAGGGCGAGGGGTCCCCCGCCCCCAGCGGGATGGGCCGCGCGATCCCAGACCCGGCACCCTCCGCGACGAGCGTCACCGAGGACCCGTGGGGCACGTCCACCCCGACCCGCCCTTGCAGGTCGGACAGCGCCAAGGTCCAGGGACGGCCGTCCACCAACACCGTGACGCGCGCCCCGGCCACGGGCTGATCGCCGTCGGTGACGGTGGCCTCCACGCGGTCCACCGCCTCGCCCCGCGCCGCCAGCCAGGCGTCCGTCAGCACCGCGGGCGACGCCCCGACGCCGTACCAGCGGGTCCACGTCGCCGGCTCGCCCGGCACGAGGTCGACCGCTGGCTCGTACAGCGAGGTGAACGACACCAGCAGACTGAACAGATCCAGGCCCCCGTCCGGCATTGCCGAGCCGTCCACGTCGTCCGCGAACATGCCCAGCGTCGTGCCGTGCTCGTTGTGGACGATCATCACGGCGTCCTCGGACCCCGACAGCGTCTCCCCGCGGCCTTCGCCGACGATCCACGGCGACGCGATGCCCTTGAACGCCTGGAGGATGTCGCCCGGCCGCAGCTGGACCGCGCTCGCATGCGCCACCAGCTCGGTCTCGACCCGCATCAGCGAAGTCCCCGCCTCCAGTGTGTAGGTGGTCGTCATCGACACCCCACGGGGGGTCGTGCGCCCCGCCGCTTCGAACACGCCGTCCAGATAGGCGAACCCTTCGTCCTCTGCCGTGACCCGAACCACCGCCGTGCCGGACGCGCGCCCGTCGTCCAGCACCTCGATCTCGGACGCCCGCGGCAACCACCCGACGTCGAGCGCGGGCAACCACTCCAGGACCATGTCCGCGTCCGCCGTGCCGTCATCGCGCACGAGATCCGCGTCGATCACGCCGCCCGGGTGTGGGTACAGTCCGCCCGACACCCGGTCCGTGGCCTGCAGCACGAACCGAACCCGATCGTTTCGTAGCATCACATCGCCCGGACGGGCCTCAGCCCCGATGCCACCCGGCAGCGCGGTCGGATCGGTCACCATCCCCGCGCGGGCCTCGTCTTCGGACAACGACGACACCAGGTCGATCTCGGTGACCCCGTCGTCCGGTCCATCCTCCGGGGACGGACAGCCCGCCACCAGCAGGCCTGCCCACCACCACCTGAGGTCAGTGCGCGCCATCCTCGGCTTCCTCCCCGCCCCACGGCGTCATCGCCCACAACCGACCGGGGATGCCGGTCGCGATGATCCCCACAGCGAGCAGCCCGAAGGCCGCGCCGACCACGGCGTCCAGCACGTAGGCGACCACCCCCTGAGCCCAGGCCGGCGCGTGGTGGACCAGGTCGTGCACCACGTGCTCCAGCGGCGCGATCCCTTCCATCAGGATGTGCCCGCCCACGACCAGCATCGCGATCGTGCCCACCCAGGAGATGGTCCGCATCAGGTAGGGCGTGCCCTTGAGGATCGCCTTGCCCAGCCCGACGGTTCCAGTTCCTCGACGCACCAGCGCAGCGCCCAGGTCGTCGAGCTTCACCAGGCCCGCGACGATGCCGTACACGCCCAGGGTGATGATGAACGACACGCCGTACAGCACGGCCGCCTTGGTGACGAAGTCCGCGTCCGTGACGGTGGCCAGGGTGATCGCGACGATCTCGGCCGACAGGATCAGATCGGTGCGGATCGCTCCCGAGACCCGCTTGTTCTCGTAGGCGACGGGATCGGTCTTGGCGAGCGCAGGACGCCGGGCGTGGTCCTCGTCGTGGTCGTCCGCATGCAAGAACCGGTGGAGGATCTTCTCGACCCCCTCGAACGTCAGGAACCAGCCGCCCGCCATCAGCAGGGGCCCGATCGCCCACGGCGCGACGGCGTCCAGGAGCAGCGCCCCCGGGGAGAGCAGGACGAACTTGTTGAACAGCGACCCGCGCGCGATCTTGAGCACGACCGGGATCTCGCGATCGCCGGCCAGGCCCAGGGTCTGCTCTGCGGTGACGGCCATGTCGTCGGTGACGAGGCCCGTCGTCTTCTTGGTCGCGGCCACCGTGAGGGTGCTCACGTCGTCGGCGAGCATCGACACGTCGTCGGCCAGGGTGGCGAGATCGTCGGCGATCGTGGTCACGTCGTCGAGCAGGGCGAGCAGTCCGGTGGCCATCGCAGTCCTCCCGCGGCGCTCTAGCCCGGAGACCCCGCGTCCGACGGATCCCCGAGGTGCTCGTGGAGGAACGCCACGATCCGGGGACGCGCGGTGTCGGCGCTGGGACCGTGAAAGCCCAGGCCCGTGAGCGCCATCAGCCGCGCCGTCGGGTCGGTGTGGGTGTTCAGGAAGCTGTGCCCAGCCGGGTACGTGTCGCGCCGGTGAGGGACCCCCGCGTCCTTCAGGGCAGCCTCCAGCCGTCGCCCCTGCCCCGGGATCATCCAGTCCTTCTCGCCGTAGCTGGCGATCATCGGGCAGCCGCCCTCGACCACCGCGCGCACGTTGGGGGGGACGATCCCGTAGTTGACGCTGGACGCGTCGAACCCGTGCTCCGGGCGGCTCAGCAGGATCGCGAAGCCCCCGCCCATGCAGAACCCCAGCACCCCCACCCGGGCCCCCACCCCGGGCTGTGCGAGGAGCCAGGTCCGGACCGCCGCGATGTCGGCGAACGTGCGTCCGGTCTGAGACACCATCGCCACCAGCGTCTGCACCACGCACGCCAAGCGCACCGGTCCGTGAAAGAGGTCGGGAATCGCGACCGCAAACCCCGCCTCGGCGAGCCAGCGCGCCTGGACCTCGAGATCCGGCAGTCGCCCCCGCGCGTCGTGGATCACGACCACCGCAGGCCACGGCCCCTCGCCTGCCGGGGTCTCGAACCACACCGGAAGCCGGCCCCGGGGTGCGTCGATCTCCGTCCAGCCCATGCCGTCCTCCGCGACCCCATGGGGTCGGTTCCCCCAACGCGATACCCGGCGGCGGGCCGGGCGACCGGTGGAGGAGGTCGCCATGATGACACAGGACAACGGCTCGATCCGCGGCGTCCTGATGTGGCAGCGCCGCCGCACCTGGCTGTTCGTCGGCGCCGGCTTCACCGCCTGGCTGTTCCACCATGGGATCGGGTGGACCTTCCTCGGCCTGTCGCCGCTCGCGGTGAGCGTCATCGGTGCGGCGATCGGCATCTTCGCCAGCTTTCGGACCAACGCCGCGTACGATCGGTGGTGGGAGGGCCGCAAGCTGTGGGGCCGCCTGGTCAACCGCAGCCGCCACCTCGCCCACCAGGCCCGCCACTACCTGCCGCCCGAGGTCGCCGACCCCATCGTCCGACGCCACATCGCGTACGTCCACACGCTGCGCTGCGCGCTCCGCACCCAGCCCGCCCACAAGGACGCCGAGGCCATCCAGTTCCTCAACGACGCCGAGCGGGCCGAGCTCGCCACCACCAGCAACGGGCCGCAGATGCTCCTCGATCGCCAGCACGCCGCGATCATGGCCGCCTACCGGGTCGGCCACATCGACGGCCTCCAGCTGCAGTCCTTCGACGACAGCCTGATGGACCTGCTCGGCATCCAGGGCGGGTGCGAGCGCATCAAGGGCACGCCGCTGCCTCGGGGCTACGGCTGGGCCGTCGACTGGTTGATCGATGGGTTCGGCCTGCTGTTCCCGTTCGCGCTGGTCTCGCAGATCGGCCTCGTCACCATCCCGATGAACCTGTTCGTCGGGATGGGGTTCACCCTGATCAGCGAGATCGGGCGCATCCTCGAGGACCCGTTCACCATGTTCTTCAACGGGCTGCCGCTCAGCGAGCTGTCCCGGAAGATCGAGGTGAACCTGCGCGAGCGGCTGGGCGACGAGGACCTTCCGCCGATGCTGCGCGCCGATGCCCGCGGGATCTTGATGTAGTCAGGCCCGGACCCCGTCCAGGTGTTGCCGGAGCATCCCCGCCAACACCGCCAGCACCTGGTCTGGATCCTCGACCGTGCGGTGCACGATCAGCAGCGTACACGACAGGTACATCGCGAAGAACGCGCCCACGAACGTCGCCGCGTCCGCGCTCGGTCGCAGCTCCCCTCCCTGCTGCGCGGCGACGAACCGGAGGGCGATGTCCTCCAAGAACCCCGACAGCTGCGACGTGAGCGGATCGTCGAGCCCCTGGCTGCGGAACATCGCCACCCGCAGCAGGGCCGCCGACATGGGCGGGTGCTGGGCGTAGTAGTGGTAGATCGGCGCGACGAGCGCGAGCACCTGGTCGAGGAATGGACCCTGCCGTGGCACCTCGTCGATGCGACGAACCGCCACCACCTCCAGATCCGCCAGCAACACCGCCGCCGCCAGGCTCTCCGCGTCCTGGTGGCGTCGGTACACGGTCGGGCGTCCCACCCCCGCGGCCTTCGCCACCGCCGACACGCTCACCGCATCCAGTCCGCCGACCCGGAGCAGATCGCGGGCCGCATCGACGATGCGTCGATCGACGTCAGGATCACGCGGGCGTCCGGGCTTGGTCGGCGCGATGGGGGGCCTCCGCAGGGTCCGCCCGCTGTAGTCGCTTCGCGAGCTCGCCGCCCCGTGGGCCGTCGACCACGCCCACGACCAGCAAGGTCCCCATCACCACCCCCAGCCCCCCGCCGAGCACGCCGGTGGCGATCAGCCCGGTCAGGCTGAGCAGGCCGATTCCGTTCACCAGGGTCTCCATGACGACTCCTTTTCGTGACGTCATGGAACGTATTGCACCGAGCGCGCCGCACGCCGAGCCCGTGCAACCCTCGGTCGCACCGCCGCCCGCGATCTTCCGCCGCACGCAGCCCCGATCACGCCGCGCGACGCCGGACAGGCCTCAGGGGACCTCGCACCGGTCGCGGATCTCGAGGTTGTCGAACCGGTGGTGGTTGTAGGCGTACCCGGTCGACCCACTCACCCCGAGGTAGCCGCCCTCGAACTGGAAGTCGGGGATGTCCTTGCTGGCGATCACGCTGCCGTCCACGGCGATGCTCAGGCGCGTCCCGCGGCCCGTCACCGTGACCCGCCGCCAGGTCAGGTCCTCGAAGGGCAGTGCGGCCCACACCAGGAGGTCGGACGGGTCGCCGTCGCGGGCGATCGCGATGTGGTTGGCGCTGGTGGGGTCGGAGAACTCCCCGTTGTGCCAGGTGTCCAGCTCCACATGCAACGCCGTGACGGGGTGGCTCCCACAGGGCCCCGACGATCCGTACCCGAGGCAGCCGCCGTTGCTCGTGGCGCCGATGTAGGTCTCGAGGTCTTGTACAGTGGGGACCGCGACGATGTTGACCGAGTACCCATCGGCCCCGGTGTAGCCCCCGCCACCGGTCGCGAAATCGAACGAGACCTCGAAGTCGCCTGGCTTGACCACCCGATTGGTCAGGTAGATGTGGCCGGACTTGCTCTGCGCGTTGGTCGTGATCTCCAGCCAGCCGCCCGCGTCCCACACAGCGTCCCCGTACAGCGACCACCCGGCCAGGCTGGCATCGTCGAAGGTCTCGACCTCGGGCCAGGCGCACACGCCCAGGTACAGTTCCTCGACGACATCCGCGTGCTCGGGGTGGGTGGCGGTGAGCGTGAGCACGTGGTTGCCTGCCGACAGCCCGTCGAGCGGCACGGCGAAGGCACGATCGGCGGACAGGGTGGCGCTCAGGGGACCGTCCACGTCGGAGGACGCCGAGAAACCTGGGCCATCCACACCGCGGATCCGGCCCTCCAACACCACGTCCTCCCCCACCTCCATCACGTACGGCGGGTAGAGCAGCTCCAACGACATCGTCGCCGCCACGCTGGTGTCGACCGTGAACCCATCGGAGTCGTCGGCCGGTCCGCGTGCCGTGTCCGTGTCCCCGCCGAGGATCTGCGTGCGGCACCCCCCGACCAGGCCGACCGTCCCCACGAGGAGCCACGCCCCTCCCAGCCCGAACCGACCCATCACGCCTCCAGGAAAGGCCGAGTGTACCCCAGGGCGGACCGTGATTCCTCCACAACCGTCACGCCCCCGACACGGGCCGTCTCCACCCGGTGCGACACCCCACCCATGCGCACCGTGCTCCTCCTGTGCTCCACCCTCCCCTGCTCGGATGCGATCCGGGACCGGCCGCCGATCGCGTCGTGACCCTGGAGATCGGGGACGCGCCCACCCACTCGGTCGACCCTCGGTACCTGAGCGTGGCCGTCGATCTCGGCCAGATCGCAGGCAACCGGTTCTGGAATCCCGACGCGACCAGCCCGGAGACCGAGGTCCCACTCGACGGACCGTACGATTTCTCCCGTCCCGCCTTGCGCCGGTTCGCGGAGGCGCTGTCCCCCGCCGCCCTCCGCATCGGCGGCACCGAGTCCGATCGCCTGTACTACGACGACGGCACCGCCCCTGACCCCCTCCCCGACGGGTACGACGCCACCCTGGCCCTGTCGCGGTGGGACGACCTGGCCCACTTTGCCGCCGATGTGGGCATGGACGTGATGTTCACCCTCAACGCCGGCCCCGGACCGCGCACCCCCGACGGGTCGTTCGACCCGGACAACGCGGGCACCTTGCTGGCCCACGCCGCGGATCGGGGCGACCCGGTGTTCGCGTGGGAGCTGGGCAACGAGCCGAATGGGTTCGTCCTGCAGCTGGGCTTCCCGCTGACCCAGGCGCAGTACGGACACGACCTCGCCGACGCCGCCGCACTGCGCGATCGCCACACGCCAGATGCCCGCCTCGTGGGCGCCAGCGTGGCGTTCTGGCCCATCGCCGGGGAGATCAACACCTGGCTGGAGGGCGCCCTCATCGCCTCCGACGACGCCTTGGACGCCGTGACCTGGCACTACTACCCGCGGCAGGGGCAGCGCTGTCCGGTCCAGACCCGGTACGCCGACGCCGACACCCTGCTCGACCCGACGCACCTGGACGAGGTGGCCACCTGGGCCGCGTACGTCGAGGACCTCGTCGATCAGCACGAGCCCGCCGCAGCCCGATGGCTGGGCGAGACCGGCAATGCCCAGTGCGGCGGGCAGCCCGGGGTGTCCGACCGCTGGGCCTCCACGTTCTGGTGGGTGGACCAGCTCGGCCTCGTCGCGTCGCGCGGGCACGTCCAATGGCATCCCCGACCACACGATCGGGGAGTTCCCCAACGCCAACAACCCCAACACGATGACCGTGCAGACCCACCAGTGGAGCCTGCCGTACGCCCCCGCGCAGA
>JAUHWK010000392.1 GCA_030424555.1 bacterium
GGAGCCACCATGACCCGTGTCCGCCTGTACGACACGACCCTGCGCGATGGAACGCAGGGTGAGGGATTCCAGCTCAGCGTCGCGGAGAAGGTCCGCGTCGCGCACCTGCTGGACGGGCTGGGGATTTTGTGGATCGAGGGCGGGTGGCCGGGCTCCAACCCCCGCGACGAGGGCTTCTTCGAGGCGATGCGCTCGGAGCGCCTGGACCATGCGCGGCTCGCCGCGTTCGGATCGACCCGACGGGCGTCGCTGACGTGCGACGAGGATCCCAGCATCCAAGCCCTGCTGCGCACGGAGGTTCCCGTCCTGACGGTGTTCGGCAAGTCCTGGCGGTTTCAGGCCACGGACGTCCTGCGGATCTCGCCCGAAGAGAACCTGGCCTTGATCCACGACACCGTCGCCTACCTCGCCTCGCGCGTGGACGAGGTCGTGTTCGACGCGGAGCACTTCTTCGACGGGGCGGCAGACGATCCCGCGTACGCCCTGGCGGCGGTGCGCGCGGCCAGCGAGGCCGGGGCGTCCTGGGTCGTGCTGTGCGACACCAACGGCGGGTCCTTGCCCCACGTAGTCCAGGCGCGCACCGCCGAGGTCGCCGCGGCCGTGGCCTGCGGGGTGGGGATGCACGCCCACAACGACGGAGAGCTCGCAGTGGCAAACAGCCTCGCCGCGGTGCGGGGTGGAGCCCAGATGGTCCAGGGCACGATCAACGGGTACGGCGAGCGCTGTGGCAACGCGAACCTGATCTCCATCCTGCCTGCGCTGGAGCTGAAGATGGGCCTGGAGGTCGTGGGGCCCGAGCGCCTCGCCACCCTCACCCACGTGAGCCGCATGGTGGACGAGCTCAGCAACAACGTCCCCCACACCCGGCAGGCGTGGGTCGGACAGTCGGCCTTCGCCCACAAGGGCGGCGTCCATGTCCACGCCGTGATGCGCGCCCCCGCCGCCTACGAGCACGTCGACCCCACCGTGGTCGGCAACGAGCGCCGGGTCCTGGTCAGCGACCTGAGCGGGCGGTCCAACCTCGCGTACAAGGCCGCAGAGCTGGGGGTGACCCTCGACGCCGACGCCCCCCACACCCGCGGCGTGCTCGAGCGGATCAAGCAGCTGGAGTCCGAGGGCTGGTCGTTTGAGGACGCCGACGCCTCGCTTCGCCTGCTGATGCTGGAGTCGCAGGACGCTCGGCCCCGATGGTTCGAGGTCGAGGCCGCCGACGTGACGTCCTCGCTGCGCGATCCGTTCGGCGAGCATGCCGCATCCCACAGCACCCGCGCGGTGGTTCGGGTGCGCATCGGCGATCGCTCGGTGCCCAACGTCGCCTGGGGCAATGGACCGGTGGACGCCCTGGGCAAGGCCCTGCACGAGGTGTTGCGCGACGCCTTCCCCGTCGCCGGCCGCCTGCGCCTGGTCGACTACAAGGTGCGCATCGTCGACAGCTCCGACGGCGTGGGGGCGGCCGTGCGCGTCCTCATCCGCGCCAGCGACGGCGAGCAGCACTGGGGCACGGTCGGCGTGTCCACCAACGTCATCGAGGCCTCGTGGCGTGCGATCGTCGACGCCTACGAGCATCATCTCGCCGCGCACGACGTGCCGGCCCAGTCCCCTGTCTCCGATCTGTCCATGCGCCGGGCCCACGCCTGAGCGCCCCCTTCGTCCCTCCCAGCCCAGAGGACCCCATGACCGAGCACGTCCGAATCTTCGACACGACCCTGCGCGACGGCGAGCAGTCGCCCGGCGCCACGATGACCCTGGAGGAGAAGATCCGGATGGCCCGGCGGCTCGACGCCATGGGCGTCGACGTGATCGAGGCGGGGTTCCCTGTCGCCAGCCCTGGAGAGCTGGACGCGGTCCGCACCGTGGCCTCCGCCGTGGAGCGGGCCGAGATCGCCGCCCTGTGCCGCACGCGCGCGGGCGACATCCAGGCCGCATGGGAAGCCGTGCGCCACGCCGCCAAGCCCCGTCTGCACGTGTTCATCGCCACCAGCGACATCCACCTGGAGCACAAGCTGCGGATGACGCGCGCCCAGGTGCTGGGCGAGGTCCGACGCGGCGTCGCGATGTGCCGTGAGGTGTGCGACGTCGTCGAGTTCAGCGCCGAGGACGCCACCCGGACCGATCTCGACTTCCTCTGCGACGTGTTCGCCGTCGCCGCCGAGATGGGCGCCACCGTGGTCAACGTGCCCGACACCGTCGGCTACACCATGCCGACCGAGTACGACCGCATCATCCGCCGGGTCGTGCAGACCGTCGGTCCCGACGTGGTCGTCAGCGCCCACTGCCACAACGACCTCGGCCTCGCCGTGGCCAACAGCCTGGCCGCGATCGCCGCAGGCGCCCGTCAGATCGAGGGCTGCATCAACGGCATCGGGGAGCGTGCGGGCAACGCCGCGATCGAGGAGGTCGTGATGGCGCTGCGCACCCGCCGCGACCTGATGGGCGTCACCACCCACCTCGACACCACCCAGCTGCTCGCCGCATCCCGAATGGTCAGCGAGATCACGGGCCTGGCCGTGCAGCCCAACAAGGCGGTCGTCGGGCGCAACGCGTTCGCCCACGAGGCGGGCATCCACCAGCACGGTGTGCTCAACCACACCGAGACCTACGAGATCATGAAGCCCGAGGACGTGGGCTGGACCGCCAGCAACCTCGTGCTGGGCAAGCACTCCGGCAAGCACGCCCTGCGCAGCCGCCTGCAGGAGCTGGGCTTCGATCCCTCCGACTCCGAGATGACCATCGTGTTCGACCGGTTCAAGCGCCTGTGCGACCGCAAGAAGGACATCTACGAGGAGGACCTGTACGCGCTCGTCGCCCGGGGAGACGGCGGCCCGGCCGCGATCGTCGCGCTGGACGCCCTCACCTTCCACAGCGGGGTCGACGTCGAGCCCGAGGCCACCGCCACCGTCACCGTCCACGGCGAGACCGCGACCGTCACCAGCACCGGCGACGGCCCGATCCACGCCGCCCTCGAAGCCATCCGGCAGGCGGCCGACGTCGACGACGTCACGGTCGAGCAGTTCCACGCCGACGCGATCACCCGCGGCTCGGACGCGATGGGCAAGGTCAACGTCCGGGTCCGACGCGCCGGCGTTGCCGCCCACGGCCAGTCCACCCACACCGACACCGTCGTCGCCGCCGCCCAGGCCTTCGTCGACGCGCTCAACCACCTGCTGTTCCTGGAGGGGCGCATCGAGTCGTTCCGGACCGCGGGCGTGCGCGCGATGGCGGGAGGTGCCGCATGAACCTGCTCGTCCTCGATGGAGACGGAATCGGCCCCGAGGTCAACGCCCAGGCGCTTCGCGTGCTGGAGCGCGTGTGCGACGCCGCGTCCGAAGACCTGACCGTGCAGCGCGCACCGTTCGGAGGCGCGTCGCTCGACGCCCACGGCGTCCCCGTGACCGACGCCACGATCGCCCAGGCCCTCGCCAGCGACGCCGTGCTGCTGGGTGCGGTCGGCGGCCCCAAGTGGGACGACGTCCCGCCGCCGGTCCGGGCCGAGCGGGGCCTGCTTCGGCTGCGCAAGGAGCTCGGGGTGTACGCCAACCTGCGGCCGTCGACGTTCCGCGCCGCCACCGAGCCCGCCTCTCCCCTGCGTCCAGAGCGGGGCCGGGGTGCAGACATGCTGATCGTCCGCGAGCTCGTCGGCGGGATCTACTTCGGAGAGCCTCGGGGCATCTCCGGCGAGGGGGCCTCCCGCACCGGCGTGAACTCCATGGTCTACGACGTGGCGAGCATCACCCGCGTGGCCCGCTACGCGTTCGAGGCCGCACGCCGCCGCAGCGGGCGCCTGACCAGCGTGGACAAGGCCAACGTCCTCGAGGTCACCCGCCTGTGGCGAGAGGTCGTCACCGAGCTCGGCGCCACGGAGTTCCCCGACGTCCAGCTCGATCACCAGTACGTGGACAGCTTCGCGATGAAGCTCGTCTCCAACCCCACCGACATCGACACGGTCGTCACCGGCAACCTGTTCGGCGACATCCTCTCCGATCTCGCGGCCGCACTCACAGGCTCGCTGGGGATGCTTCCGTCCGCCTCCCTCGGCGACCAGGCTGGTCTGTACGAGCCCGTCCACGGCTCCGCACCCGACATCGCCGGACAGGACGTCGCCAACCCGCTGGGCGCCATCGGCAGCGCCGCGATGCTCGTCGAGCACACCCTGGGTCG
>JAUHWK010000393.1 GCA_030424555.1 bacterium
GGACCAGGTGGCTCCGGGTGAGGCGCAGGCCGGCGGGGGCGGGGGGCTCGAACATCCCACGGTACGCGCGCGGCTCGTCGTACGGCAGGTGGGCTTCCATGAACTGCACGTACAGGAGCAGGTCGCGGTCGGGGTAGCGCTCGAGGACGGCCAGGGCCTGGTCCACCGTGGTGGTGGCGACCTGCCCGTGGACGTAGGTGTAGCGGGAGAACCCGCGGTCCATCGCGAACACAGGGCCGAGGTAGGCGTTGGCGACGATGCCCTCGGTGTGGAACCCGGCGGCGGCGAGCCGGTCGGGGAGCGAGGGGACGTCGAACCAGGCCTCGGGCTGGTGGCCGCTGAGGACGGCGCGCGCGGACGGCAGGGTCCACGGACTGACGCTGCGCTGCTGGTCGAGGACCATCGCGTCGGCCGCGAACGCGTCGAGCATGGGGGACGTGGGCCGGGTGTGGCCGTACACGCCGAGGTGGTCGGCCCGCACCGTGTCGAGGAAGGCCATCACGACGCGCTTGGGGTGGTCCGACGGCGTGAAGACGACCGGGTCCTCGACGAACACGAGGTCGTGGGTGGGGGTGGCGCCGGGCTCGGTGCGCAGGGTGAGCGAGACGGAGCGTCCGGCCCACCGCGACAGGTCGGCGCGGAGATCCTCGCCCTCGACCCCGGGCGCGAGGGGGGCGCGCAGCACCTCGGTGGGCGGGGCTGCGCCGTCCGTCACCTCGACGACGAGCGTGGCGCCGTCGGACGTCTCTGGGGTGAGGATGACGGGTGGTAGCAGGCGTGGGTGCAAGGACAGCACGGCCCGCTCGGGCGGCGTGATGGCCCAGGTGGCGGTGGCGGGGGCCGCGAGGAGCAGGCCGGCCGCGCTCACGTCGCCCGTGACCTCGGTGCGCTGCACGAACGCGGCGTCGCGGGCGTCGGCGGTGGCGTGGTGGCGGTTGGCCTCGCGTGCGGTCGCCTCCGGCCAGCGCAGGGTGATGCGCGTGGGGTCGAGCCCACCCTCTGTGACGTGGTCCTCCAGCGTCACCAGCAGCAGCGTCTCGGTGTAGCCCCAGGTGCCCGTGCTCGCGGCGTGGCGCTTGAACCGCAGGGGCTGGCCGTCCAGCAGGACCTCGAGGCCGTCCGGAGGGTAGAACCCGAAGGTGCGGGCGCCCACGCTGCGCGACGGGAACAGGTCGGGGGCGACGGGCAGCGTGGTCGACCAGGTGGTGCTTCCCCCCCGGCTGCGACCCGCCCGGAACGGCGCGGGCGGGTGGATCGCGCTCGGCGCGGTGGCGCCGCCGGGTCGAACCGTGTCGGGCAGGCTCAACGCCGTGGGGGTGGCGTGAACGAGCGAGACCGCGGTGGGGGTCCACGGGACAGGCGGGGAGACGGTTCGCGTGGGCGGCGTGCCTGGGGTCGTCCAGGAGCAGCCCGCGGCGACCACGGCGAGCGCCCCGATCCACCCCCACTGGGGGCGACGGGGACGACGAGCGCTGGCACCGGAGGACAGGAGGTCAGGCATCGCTGGCCGGGTGGCACGATCCCGCCGCCCTGTCCAGCGAACCAGGCGGTCCTCCACGGGACGCCGACAACCCGACGGCGTGGACGGCGTTCAGACCGCGAGCGAGGCGCCCCGACCGGCGCGGTGCCCGCGGGGGATCCAGCCCAGGATGGTGGTGCCCCGGTCGCGGGCGGACTCGATGTCGACGCTCCCACCCAGCAGCTGGGCGCGCTCACGCATGCCGTACAGGCCGAGCCCGGTGCCGATCTCCCCGCTGGGCCCAGTGACCTCGTCCAGATCGAACCCGCGCCCGTCGTCTTCGACACGGAGGTCGACCCGGTCCGCGGTGATCCGCAGCGTGACGTCGGCGCGCCGGGCGCGCGCGTGGCGGGCGACGTTGGTGAGGGCCTCCTGGACGATGCGGTACACCGTGAGGCGCTCCTGAGGTGCCAGGGCGTCCTCGTGGTCGACCCCCTCGTGGCGGTACTCGACGTGGATCCCGTGGGCCGCGCGGAGATCCTGGGCGAGGCGCTCGATCCCCGCGGACAGCCCGAGCTCGTCGAGGACGGAGGGGTGGAGCCCACGGGCCAGACGGCTCAGGTCGGTGACGACGTGGCGCAGCTGGGAGCTGAGGATGTCGATGTGGGCCTGCTTGCGGCTGTCGAGCCCGGTACGGATCGCGCGCAGGCCGACGAGCAGGGCGGTGAGGGCCTGGCCGGTCTCGTCGTGCAGCTCGCGCGCCAGGTGACGGCGCTCGTTCTCCTGCACGTCCAGCACGGCCTCCAGAAAGCGCATCCGGAGGGCCTCGGCGTGGCGCTTGAGGGTGGCGTCGGCCGCGATGTGGATGATGCGCTTGGTGGACCCCTCGGCCCGCCAGCACGCGTGCCGCACCCACCGGTCCACGTGCTCGCGCTGGACCCGGTACAGGTGGTCCTCGCCGTCGGGCTGGTCGGGGATGAGCTTGGTGTCCGCGGGGTGGATCACCCGCTGCCACGCGTCGAGGTCCTCCCGGAGGCGGTCCACCGACACGCCGTACAGCTTGGCGAACGCCGGGTTCGCGTACAGCAGGCGACCCTCGGCGGGCTCCTCCATCCAGATGGCCTGTCCGATGTTCTCGGCGATCTGGCGAAGGTGCAGACGGCTCACACGGAGCTCGTCGTTGCTCGCCTCCAACCGCTGGTTCGCAGACTCCATCCGACGGGCGACACGGCTGCCGAGCTGTTCGTAGTACCAGCCGAGGAACGCCGCGAGGGCGAGGAAGGTGAAGCGCGCCCGAAACAGCATGTCGCGCGACGCGTCGATCTCGTGGACCGGCTGGGGCGGGATGATGCCCTGACGGTCGCCTTCGTACAGCAGCCACAGCAGCGCGACCGACGCCACGGTGGCGCCAGCCATCACGCGGGGACCGCCGAGGAAGGCGCTCAGCAGCGGCACGATGCACAGCCACCACATCGCGCTGGACCAGAACCCGCCCGCACTGATCGCGAAGTGCATCAACAGCACGAACATCGACGCGGACAGCAGCCAGCTCGCGCTGCGGGCCGTGCCGGTGCGGCGCACGGTGTACGCCACCGACACGCCGATCAGCATCGTCATGATCAGGCTGACCACCTCGCCGCGGGGCAGCGGGAAGGGCCAGCTCAGGACGTCGTACCGGCGGAGGTCCCAGTCGATGAACAGCAGGGCGACCGTGGCGAGGAACGTGATCGCGAGCGCGGAGACGACGACGAGCCGGGCCCGGCGATCCTCCTCGCCCGCCCCGCGGAGGCCGTCGGGGATGAACCAGTCGAGCACCTGCTCCAGGCGCATCGGCAGCGGAGACAGGGCGGGCTCGGGCTGGGCGGAGCGCGGATCGTCCAGTTCGTCGAAGGGGCGCCTGGTCATGCTGAGACCTCCCGAGCCCGGCGATCCTATCCGAACCGCGGCCGGGGCGTGGTCTGGGTCCGGGCATCGTGTGACACGGCGGCCATGGCTGACCTGACCTTGGTGCTGCCCGCGAGGGATGCCGCCGTGCCGATGGCACGGGTGGTGACGCGGTTGCGCGATCTGGTCGGGGCCCAGCTGGTGTTGGTGGCCGTGACCGCGGATGATGCCCCGATCGCGGGGGTGGATCGTCAGGTGGTCGCGGCGCGGACGGCGGGCGCCGGGGCGTGGATCACGGCCGGGCTGGCCGGGGCAGACACCCCCTTGGTGGGCTGGATGCAGCCGGGCATGGCGGATCCCGTCGGGGTGGCCTTGGCGCTGGAGCGCGCTGCGCGGGCGGGCCACGCGCAGTTCCTCGCCAAGGGGCAGCCCTACGGGCGTCCGCTGCGGGCGATCGCCGAGGACTGGCGTCGTGGGTGGGCGGCGAGCCGACGGCACCGGCGCTTGCTGTGGGATCCTGCGACCCACCCGGTGGTGATGACCGCGGGGCTGTGGGAGGACTGGCCGGTGCCCCCGCAGGACGACACATTCGACGCCTGGGTGCTGGCGACAGCGCGGGCGCGCCAGGTGCCCGTGCTGCGGTTCCCGATCCTGGCCGGCGGCCACTGAGGGGGGGTCAGGCGTCCGCGGCGCGGGGGCTGTCGGACGGATCGGGCGCAAACACCCACAGCTTCTGGCCGATGAAGTTGACCGTGGTGCTGCACGCGGTGGCGAGCACGACCGCGGTGGGCTCGACGAGATCGAGCGACAG
>JAUHWK010000394.1 GCA_030424555.1 bacterium
GGCGGCATGTTCGCGTTGTAGACGACCGGTGGCGGCTCACGGACCAGCGCGGCCCCGGAGCCTGCGAAGGCGGAACCCTCCTCCAGGTCCGGCGCGAGGTCCTCCTCGCCCTTCAGCATCGAGTACAGCCGCTGGATGGTCGTGATCAGGACCCGGTTGACCGGGTCGACCTTGTTGGAGGTCAGCCGAGCCACGTTGTACAGCTCGGTGAACTTCCGGCCGTCGTCGGGTGTGGTGTAGGCCTGGAACTCCTTCTCGGCCTGCTCGCCCAGGTTGCCGCGGTCGACCAGGAACAGCACCCGCCGCGCGCCCCCGTGCTTGATGAGCCGGTACAGCGCGCTGATGGAGGTGTAGGTCTTGCCTGAGCCCGTCGCCATCTGGATGAGCGCGCGGCGCCGGTTGTCTCGGATCGACGCCTCCAGGTTGGTCACGGCCGCGATCTGGGCGGGCCACATGCCCGTCTCGATGAGAGGAGGCGCGACCGCCATGCGTCCGAGGAACGTGGCGGCAGGCGGCGCGCCGGGCGTTCCTCGGTCGATGGCGACCTGGTTTCCCACCCACACCGCCAGCGTGGCGGGCTGGTGGAACCAGAACACGCGCCGGGCGCGCGGCTTCGGGTCGAGGCCGTTCGTGAAGCGCGTCTCGGCACCGGTGGCCTCGTAGAGGAACGGCAGCGGCGACACCGGGGGCTTCAGCCACGCGGGCATGGCGGCGGCGTAGGCGTGGGTCTGCGCCTCGACGCTCGACAGGACCACACCGCGGGGCTTCGCCTCGACGACACCCACCGGCTGATCGTCGACGAACAGCAGGTAGTCGCACGGCCCCGCGGTCGTCTGGAACTCGCGCACGGCCACGCCACGGGCCGCGCCGAGGTTCATGGCGTCGCGGTCCTGGACGACCCAGCCGGCCTCGGCGAGCTGGGCGTCGATGACGACGCGCGCTTCTGCTTCTGGTGCGTCCATTCCCATGACGAATCCCCGGCCCGGCCGGGAGACTACCAGAGTACGCACCGAGGGGCTCCATAGGACCGTCGATCGAGAGGGTGATCCCCAGCGGGATCACCCGGCGAATTCGGTCGTCCCTCCTCGGTCCTTCGGCGTCCTGTGCACTGACGATGGCTGCCAGTGTCCGCGAACTCGTGGCCGGAGCTGCGAACGCCCCAGCCCCCCTCCGTTCGCGAGACACGCATGGGCTCTCCGCGCCAGCACGACTCCCAGGGGAAGCGCACGCCAGGGCATCGACATCCCGGGTGCGGCCGGTCGACATGGGACGCCTACGCCCGAAGAGCACTCAACGTTTGCCGAATGGCCGGCACCATGTCTCGTGGATCACGCGCATGGAGGATGACCGCCGCGTGGCGCCGTAGGTGCTCCACAATCGGGCCCTCTGACCCTTCCATGGCATCGTCGAGGTGGACACGCCGCACCCTCAAAGCCAGCGCCAGCTCGTCCGGGCTCGGCGCCGGATGATGTTCGAGGTCCATCGCGACCGCGACGGCGCCTTCCGCGAGAACGTGCCTCCACGCCACGCTCCATCGTCCTTCCAGGACAGCGCTCCCGGCTTCGTGCTCGCGCACCCAAGCCGCGAGGTCACCGCTGGGAGACGCAGACCAGAGCAGCGCAGCCAGTCTGCAGTCGTGCTCCTCGGACGTGTCCGCCAGTGCGAGACCCTCGGCATGCGGAACCCCGACCGGACGCAGAGGCCTCCCGGATTCCAGGGACCCTCGCACGACATCGGCCAGGTGGTCCAGAACGTCACTCCAGTTGTCGCTGGGGCCGTTGGCGCTGCACCCCTCGACCTGGCTCCGCCACTCGCCGGCGAGCCGAAGACGAAGGGGCCAGTGCTTCACGGCCAGGACGCGCACGACACTGCGACTGTTGTCGGCGCGCACCTGGTCTCCCCGCACGGCCGCCTCACCTCGGACCAGCCGGGCGAAATCGAATGCCGGGCAAACGTGGCACGCACTCGCGACCAGTTCAATCTCACCAATGAGCGATTCGGGATCCGGCCATCCGAGCGCCTCCGCGAGCGCTTCGACAGCCACGGCCGACGGCCCGTCGAACGTCCGCGAGGCGTCCTCCATCATCACGGCGTCGACGGTCGCTCGGACAACGCGGAGGCAGTCCTCGGCCGTCCAGGGGCCCCGACCCGCCATCCTCCGTGCCCATCCCGGATGCCCTGTCTCGGGCGCACACGCGGGGGGTGTGTGTTCCATCTCAGGTTCATGGACTGGTTCTGAGACAGGTTCGGGGGTCACCGGGCGCCCTCGTAGGGCCGTGGAGCCCCTCCCCCCGGTTCGCTCCCTCCCCCTCCCCGGGGTCCCGCCGCCCCCGGAGCACATTGGCCCGGCATCCTGGTCGGACGACGTCGGCCAGGCCTCTGGCACCAAAGCGATCCGGTCGGTTCGACCTTGCCTTCGCTCTCGCACCATCCATCCCTCCTCCTCCATGATGCGCCAGGTCCGCTTGACCGTCGCCACGGACACCCCTGCCTCTGCGGCGATGGTGCTTCGAGATGCCGTCACGACGTTGTCCCTCCCCGCATGGAAGGCCATCGCGTAGACGACAGCACGGGCGGGGCTTGGGATACCGTGCGCCCCTGCCACGAGGCGCATCCAGTCCAGAGGCGTCCGCGAGTGCCGCGAGTGCTTCGCGTCATCCGTCATGGCGCACCTCCACAGCGGGCTTCGCCCGCTCGGCGACCCACGCCTCCAGCGCCTCGCGGTCGAACCGGACCGTCCGGGCGCCGAAGCGGATGTGGGGGATTCGTTGCTCCGCGACCCAGTTGTAGAGGGTGCCAACCGGGATGCCGAGCATCTTCGCTGCGGCTTCGTAGTCGATGAGTGCCATTGCTTTCGCTCCTGCCCGCACCCGCCACCCTGGCCTGGATGGCATCGGCGGGTAGGTACGTCCTCGCGTCCCCCGCACTCCTCTGCCGACGAACATCCTGGGGGGCCATTCTCGTCGGCGCCACACCCGCTACCGCCTGCACCCCATGCTGACTTTGGTACCAAACAGTCGCATCGAGATCGGGACCTTCCTCCGGGAGGCCGTCGCTTGGCGTCTCTCCGCCGTGCTCCTTCACGGGTTGTTGAGCCACGAAGGCCCGTACGTGGTGCTCCCTGGTCTCATGATGCAACCTTTGCGGGAGAGAAGGCTCGACCGCGACGCCGTCCGTTCTTGGTACGTGAGGTGGCGTAGGGAGAAGCGACCGAATCGGCCATTGCCGCGCGCCCCCAACCTGCTGATGCTCTGCCAGGAGCGAACCACACCGTTCCGGATCCACAACTCGTACCGCGATCCGAACCTCTGGAAGTCCTCCCTTGAGTTCCTACAGGGGCTCGTTGAACGCGCTCTCGTCCCTCCTCACCCCAACAGCAGGATTGACCCCGACACGGGCCTCTGGAGTGGTGGGCTGGCGCGCCTCTGGAAGAACAACCCGTACGTGCTACTCGTCCCGAAGGTCCAAGAGTTGGCCATCGGCACGCGCCCGGTGCAGGACCTGGAGCCCCTCGACTTCGCGTGGCACCTCACCCACCTGGCGCGGTCGGACGCAGCCTCCGCGTTCGGCTCCGCGGGAAGTCGCTCCCAAGCCGCCGCACTGGTGGTCGACCTGTCTGACTTCCGCGAACTCCTCGGCGAGCTGCTTCCCGACGAGCCCCGCGACGGCCTCAACATGTTCGCCGCCGCGGTCGCCGCCCAGACCCGGGATGACCCCAATGCTCGGGACCCCGACACGGTCATGAGTCTGGGCCTGGGGTTGGATCGACGATCGTCGGATCTCGCCAGGAAGGCGGAGACGCTCCCCACACTCGTGTTCGAGGATCGCGGATTCCCATTGCTCGTCGAGGAGCTACCGCCCTTCGAACCCCCTGGCCCCGGGAAGCGAGTAGGATTCAACTTTGTGCCTCCCTGGAAGGACGTCGGCGACACCGACGAGCGGCTTCTTCATTGGATCCGCACCGACCGGTTCCTTCGCTTCTTGGAAGTGGCGACGGGCGGCGAGACGGACTGGCTCAGTTTCGTTGGCGGTCGCCGGTATGAAGAGTTCAAGAATGCACGCATGGGCAACTTCTGCCGCGCCATTGTCGCCGTCCGTCCAGGGACGCCGGCTTGGCTGGAGATGCCGAACACACGCGACGGTGCACCGTAC
>JAUHWK010000395.1 GCA_030424555.1 bacterium
GGAACGGTGCAGCTTCGCACGGTTTCCTTTCCGCCGGAAATGCTGCTCAAGTTCGACGCCAAGATCGGCTATCGCCAGGACACCACCGGCGAGACCGGCCTGGGCTATGAAGGCAGCGACACCGACTGGGAGTACGACTACTCCTCGTCCTCCACCGGCGGTGCGGACGTCGTCCAGATCCTCCAGGGGCTCGACGGCCGCTTCTTCCTGTACTGGGACGGCGACATCTACCCGTCCACCGGCTCCGTCGAGTCGTCCGATGACGAGGACGACACCGACGCGAACGTGCGCGCCAAGACCGCCTCGTTCGAGTTCATGTGGGAGGGCGGCGACGAGTCCGACAACAAGGAGACCCACCTGCCGTCTGGCAAGGTCTACGAGTACATGACGGAGTCCTCTGGCTCGCGCAAGGTCACCTTCGACCTCGACCTCGAGTCGGGCACCCTCGAGGGCACCATCGAGTGGCTCTCCGAGTACTCCCAGACCTGGCGTGAGTCCGACGAGTGGGACACCGCCGAGTACGGCTCCTACGGCCAGATCAACGGCACCACCGGCGGGTACAGCCTCGTCTCCGACAACTCCAGCGACCGCTACAACTACGGCAACGAGGACGACTGCTCGGGCGAGACCTGCTCCATCACCCTCAGCGGGTCGGCGTCCAGCCGCGTCGAGGTCATGGGTGAGTTCATCGCGCTCGACGACGGTGAGGGCATCGACGCCGACGTCAACGGCATCGGCTGGGGCAGCGGCAACCCGAACGACTGAGTCCAGCGTCTGCTCCCGGGGGCCTCGCTCCCGGGAGCTCGACTCGCTGCCTCACCCATGGCGCGCCGTCCCCGGGCCTTGTCCCGGCGGCCGGCGCGCCATCGCTGTTGGAGGGTCCAGATGGCCCGCGTCGAGATCCTGTCGCGCAACCGCTTCCACCCGATCGACACCGCCACCGTGCGCGCCCTCGCCAGCAACGCATGGGAGGTCGACATTCCGATCGACGACCCCATCCATGCCCGCGTGAAGCGGCGCCCGGACGCGGAGGGCTGGGAAGGCGCAGTCCTCGCCGTCGACGAGGTCCAGACCGAGCCCGCCGTCGTGTCCAGGGTGGGCAAGGGCCACCTCACCCTCGCGGTGTGGTCGATCGGCTGAGCGGTCGCCCGCCACGGGGTCGCACGCTAGATCGACCCCGTCGCAGGTCGCCCACTGGGCGCTCGAGGGAACCCGGTGCGATTCCGGGACGGCCCCGCCGCGGTGAGACGGCAGAACCCCGCCCACGCACTGGCCACACGCCGGGAAGCAGCGGGTCCCACGGGTGTCCCCCACCCACCGTCGAGTCCGAAGACCTGCCTGCGATGGCGCCTCGGCGTCGTGTGTCGTGCCGGCGAGGGGCCGGTCCACACCCCCCGAACCCATCGACCGCCATCGATCGATCGATCCGCCGGCCCCCCTTGGGCCCGGAGGCCCCGTGCTCCTTGCCCACCCGTGGTCCGCCCGACCTCTGACCTTGTGCTGTCTCCTGGGCCTCCTGGCCGCCTGCGCCCCCTCCACCGACGGAGCCGATGCGCCGGTGGACTCGGACGCCGACTCCGACACCGGGGAGATCGACCTGCCTCCGGGCTGCACCGCCGACCTCGACTGCGACGACGGCGATCCCTGCAACGGCGTCGAGACGTGCCTGCCCGACGGGGCGTGCGCCACCGGCGACGCGTTCGTGTGCGACGAGGCGGGCACGACCTGTGTCGTGGAGGGGGGCGCGCCGATCTGCGACGTCCGCTGCCCGATCCCCACCGCCCCGGTCCTCGACCGCCTCCGCGCGACAGACCGCCTCGTGTTCACCGGCGCCGACCCGATCCAGACCGCTGTCCTGGCCGAGGAGGATGGCGACTCCGACGCGGTGTGGGTCGACGACGACACGGTCGATCCCTCAGGCCACACCGGGTCGATCCGGGTGCTCGCCCGCGCCGTCTCCGACGCGTGTACCGACGACGATCGGTTCGACCACACCTACACCATCGTGGACGCCTTCCCACCGGCCGCCGGGTCCGACGGCTCGCTCGCCGTGCCCCTCGACGACCCTCGGCTGTCGGCGTGGGCCGACGCCGTCGCGTCCTACACCCCCGGCACCGCCGTCGACGCCGCGTGGCAGGACACGTCCAAGGCCTTGGGCACCGCGACAGGCACCTCCGGCGACATCCTCAGCCTCGGGCGAGGCGGGCAGGTGACCCTCACGTTCGCCAGCGCGCTCGCCAACGGTCCTGGCCCCGACCTCGCGGTGTTCGAGAACAGCTTCAGCGACACCTTCCTCGAGCTGGGGTGGGTGGAGGTCTCCTCGGACGGCCTCGCGTTCGCCCGGTTCGACAGCATCACGGACACGCCCGACGCGGTGGACGCCTTTGGCGCCGTCGATCCCACCGCCGTTCACGGGCTCGCGGGCGTGTACCGACAAGGCTTCGGCACCCCGTTCGACCTGGAGACGCTACGCTGGTCCGAGCCCGTGCAGCGCGGGCTCGTCGACCTCGACGCCATCCGGTGGGTCCGGGTGGTGGACATCGTCGGGGACGGCACCGCGTTCGACAGCTTCGGCAACCCGATCCACGATCCGTACCCCACCAGCGGCAGCGCTGGATTCGACCTCGACGCCATCGCCGCGATGCAGGAGAGCCAGCCATGACCCGAGGACGTGTCGCCACCCTCGTGATGGGCCTGCTCGCAGGCCTGGTGGCGGCGTGGTGGCTGGTTCCGGCCGAAGAGCCAGGGTTCCACCCCGTCCCGCTGGATGATCACGACGACACGGCCCGCCTCGTCAGCCTCGCCCCCGCGATCACGGAGACCATCGCCGCCCTGGGGGACCGGTCCGTCCTGGTCGGACGGTCCGACTGGTGTCGCACACCCGCGTCGATCACCGACCTTCCGGCGGTCGGCAGCGCGCTGACCCCCAACCTGGAGGGGATCGTCGGCCTGCATCCGTCCAGGATCTTGGTGGACGGCAGCCAAGGTATCCGGATCGACCAGCTCAAAGCCCTCGCCCCGGTGGAGGTGCTTCCGTGGTTGACGGTGGAGGAGATGGTGCGGTCGATCCGGCGTCTCGGCGCCATCGTCGACCGGTACGTCGCCGCCGAGACCCTCGCGGCCCGGGTGGAGAACACCCTGGCGGTGCCACCACCCGAAGCAGGGCCGGTCGTCCTGATGGTCCTCGCGGGCGGGGGCCTGGACAACGGCGAGGTCTGGTACGTCAAGCGCAACAGCGTCCACGGCGCGGTCCTGCACGCCGCCGGGGGCCGCCACGCGATCGATCGGGACGTCGAGGGCGCCCCCGTGCTGTCGCTGGAGCAGCTGGTGTCGCTGGACCCTGACCACCTCGTGCTGATGGCGTCGGGCGCCGTCGACCCGGATCGGGTTGCAGCCCTGGAGGCGGACTGGTCCCGCATGACGTCGCTGGCTGCGGTGCGGGAGGGCCGGGTCCACGTGGTCATGGGGGAGGACCTGCTCAGCGTGGGACCGAGCGTGCTCGACACCGTGCAGGCCGTGCGCCGGGCGCTGTTCCCAGACGGCGCCGCCGCCAACGACCCGCAGGCAGCCGCGCCGTGAGCGTGCTCGCTGCGCGGGAGGTGACGGTCCACGGCGCCCACCGCCCGCGCCTCGACGACGTCGACGTCTCGCTCGACCCCGATCACCCCACGGTGCTGGTCGGACCCAACGGGGCCGGAAAGTCCACCTTGCTCCGCGTGCTCGCGGGCCTGCTCACGCCCGACCAGGGCACCGTCACCGTGGACGATCGGCCGTGGGCCGACCTGTCCCGCGCCGAGCAGGCCGCCCAGGTCGCATGGCTCCCCCAGCATCCGCGTCCCGAGCGCGATCTCACCGCGATCGAGGTCGTGGCCACCGCCCGGTACCGGTTCCAGGAGCCCTGGCGGGAGGCCCGGGAGCGGGCCGCCGAGGCGCTCCGGTGGGTCCAGGCCGCGTCGCTGGCGGAACGTCCGATGGTCTCGCTGTCCGGGGGCGAGTCCCAGCGCATCCGCCTCGCCTCGTTGGTCGCGCAAGACGCCGCCTGGTGGCTGCTCGACGAGCCCGCCAACCACCTGGACCCCGCCGCGTCCCTGGACGTGGTCGACGTGGTCCGGACGCGGGCGGAGGCCGGCACCGGGGTGG
>JAUHWK010000396.1 GCA_030424555.1 bacterium
CACGCGGACGTCGGCGCGCAGGGTGTCCGTGCCCCCGACGCGCTCGTACTCCCCCTCCTGCAGCACCCGCAGGAGCTTGACCTGGGTGGCGAGCCGCATCTCGGTGATCTCGTCCAGGAACAGCGTTCCGCCGCGGGCCAGGTCGAACCGGCCCTCCTTGCGCTTGGTCGCCCCGGTGAACGCGCCGGGCTCGTACCCGAACAGCTCGCTCTCGAGCAGGGTGTCGGGGATGGCCGCACAGTTGACGGTGACGAACCGCCGGGCGTGACGACGGCTGCGCTCGTGGATCAACCGCGCCAGGCGGCCCTTGCCTGTGCCCGAGGCCCCCGACATCAGCACGGTGGCATCGGAGGGCGCGACCTGCTCGATCTCGTCGAGGACGGCCCGCATCGCCGGGCTGTTGCCGATGAACGCCCGGTCCTGCCGCTGCCCCAGCTCCTCGCGCAGGCGGCGGTTCTCCACCCGCAGCGCCCGCTTCTCCAGGGCCCGTCGCAGCGTGCGCACCAGGTCGGCGCGCTGCAGCGGCTTGCTGACGAAGTCATACGCCCCCTCCTTCATCGCCTCGACCGCCGTCTCAACCGTGCCGTAGGCGGTCATCACGACGACCTCGATGTCGGGGTCGAGGGTGCGGACCGCCTTGAGGACGTCCAGGCCGGTCATCCCGGGCATCTTGAGATCGGTCAGGACCACATCGACAGGACCGACCCGCACCCGCTCGATCGCCTCCCGTCCGTGGGCTGCGTGGGCAACCGCGAAGCCCTCCCGCGCCAGCAGCCGCTCCAGCGTGACGCGGTTGCTCTCGTCGTCGTCCACCACCAACACATGCTGCGTCACGCCGACTCCTCTCCGTCCCCGTCCTCACCCATCGACACGCCCGCCTCCGCAGCGGTGTCTCGCCGCGGCCACACCAGGACGACCTGGGTCCCCTGACCCGGCGCGCTCACGAGGTCGACCCGACCTCCGTGGTCCTCCAGGATCTGCCGGACGATCGCCAAGCCCAGCCCTGTTCCCGACGCCTTCGTCGAGTAGAACGGATCGGTCGCACGGGCCGACTCCGAAGCCGTCATGCCCGGGCCGTCATCCTGCAGCGCGACCTGCACCTCGTCCTCGTCCACCCCGACCGACAGGGCCAGCGTGCGTGCCCCCGCCTCCACCGCGTTGCGGACGACGTTGAGCACGGCCTGGCGGAGCTGGTTGCCGTCGACCGCCTGGATCGGGACGGCTGTCGCCACCACCAGCGACAGGTCTGCGCCCACCTGCTCGATCTCGGGCTCCAGCAGGCGCACCACCTCTTCGAGCACCGCCGGCACATCGGTGGGGGCCGGACGGGCCGGGGGACGGCGTGCGAGCTGGAGGTAGTGCCCCGTGACGTCGGTCAGCCGCGCGACCTCCCCCCGGATCATCGAGAGAATCTCTCGGGCCTCGTCCCCTTCGCGCTCGTCGGGGAGCTCGTCGGCCAGCAGCTCCGCGTTGAGCGACAGCGCGTTGAGGGGGTTGCGCACCTCGTGGGTGATCTGGGCGAGCATCTGTCCCACCAACGCCAGACGCTCCGACCGGGCCAGCGCCTCCTGGGCCCGCACCAGCTCGGTGACCTCACGGATCACCGCCACCACCCCGGCCCCCCCGAACGCGGCCGCCGTGACCGCGTGCCGCGTCCCGTCCTCCCCCGTGAGCTCGTGGACCCCGGGGCGAAGCACCGCGAGCAGGGTGTCGGGGGGCGGCTGACCTGGCTCGACCCCCCACCGTGCGGTCGCGGCGGGGTTGCACCGGCTGACGCCGCCTTCCTCGACGACCACGAGGGCGTCGTCGATCGCGTCGAACACGCTCGCCAGGTGTCGGCTGAGCAGGTCGAGCTGGGCGTTGCGCTCCGTGAGGCGCCGATCCCGCTGCTCGATCGCACGCGCCAGCCCGTTGAACTCGGTGGCGAGCACCCCGACCTCGTCTCGTCCGCGCACCTCCACCCGGGCCCCCCGCGCCCCGGCCGCCATGCGCTGGACCTCGGCCGTGAGCTGTCCGATCGGACGCAGCGCCACCAGCGACAGCAGCAGCAGCAGCAAGGCCAGCGACCCCGCCAGGGCAAACAGCGCGACCGCCACCGCCGTGGCCTGCGCCTGCTGACGCTCCACGTCCCCCGTGAGGGCCACGATGCGCTGGTCCAGCGTGCGGGACAGCCGATCGAGTTCCGCCCCCATCTGCTGGATGGTGGTGCGCATCGTGCGGCCTGCCGCCAGTCCGTCGCCCCCCTGCACCCACACCGCCAGCGCGCCCTCCAGCTCGGCCTGGAGCGACTCCACCCGCTCCAGGTACCCGAGGGTGCGCGTCAGCACGGCCTGCTCGGGGCCCGCCGCCGGACGGGCGCGCAGGCTCTCCGCGAGGATCCGCGCAATCTCCAGGTTGTCCCGCATCTGGGGGACGTAGATCCCGAGCACACCCTCGGCGGGCCGTGGCCGCTCCGAGGCCTCGCGCTCCAGGTCGCGCCGCACCCGCTCGTGGTCCTGGATCAGCCGGGCCACCTGCTTGCTGAGCGGCAGGTAGCCCTCCACCACGACCCGAAGCCCCTCTCGGAGGGGACGCTGCTGCGAGATCACCCAGGCCTGCGACGCCGCCATCGCCACCAAGGCCGCGACGAAGGCCAGCGCCAGACGGACCCGCAGGCTGCGCCACACCGGAACCCGCGCGACGGAGGGCGCCACGGCCGGACCGGGGGGTGCCTCCGGGGAGACCGAGTCCACCGGCGGGACATCGGGCCCCCCCGCCACGGGATCAGCCGCCGGAGAGGATGAACGAGACGCCCTCGCCCGAGGCCTCTGGCGCGGCGCCCTCGACCAGCTGGAGGACCCCGCGTCCACCGCGGGTGACGCGGAGCACGCCCTTGGCGTACACGACGCCCCCATCGTGGCTGCGCACCGCGATGGGGTGATCGCCCTGGGCGAGGTCGACGTCGACCGTGGAGGCGGCCGGGATCCGGTGACGGGCGCCGTCGACCACGAGCATCAGCCCGACCGTGCCGGCCGAGCGGACGGTGAAGGTCATCGGCTCCCCCGCCGCCGCCTCGGCGGACGCCACGTCGGGGGCGTCCATCGGCGTGATGCCCTGGGCCGTGACCAACACGCGGGTGTCGCCGCGCGCGGGCACCATGATCTCCTGGCGCCACGGCTCGCCCGCGATCGTGGCCACGAGCGCGTAGGTGCCTGGGGGCTTGGTGAGCACGATGCGCCCAGGCACGAACAGGTCGCCGACGATCTCGCCCCCGAACGCAATACGCGCGGGGACGCGGATGTCGATCGAGACATCGCCGGCCCAGGCAGGACCGAGCAGGGACAGCACCACGAGGAGGGAAGTCATGCCGGCCGGCGTAACACCTCAGGACGGCGTCGGTGTCGACCCTGCGCGGGTCGAAGGATACCCCCGGCCGTGGCCCACCCCCCACGTTGGTGGTTCCACGCCCGGAGGCTCCACGATGCACCCGCAGCCAATCTTCGGACCGAAGCACGTGGCGGACGTCGAGGCCCGCATCGGGCACCAGGCCGCCCGCTGGGTGGTCCGGATGTCCCTGCCCGCCCTGTGCGCCCTCGGCACGGTCGGCTGCTTCGGCGGCGGCACCCCCACCGAGCCAGAGGCCGCCCCGGCCCCCACGCACCCCTTGCCGTCGCGCGACGAGGATGTGGGCCGCGCGATCGCCACCATCAACGGGCGGGCGATCGGAACGGTCGGGCTCGACCGGGCCCGCGGCCTCAAGCGGCCCGCCCAGGGCGGCGTGTTCGACGAGGACGAGAAGAAGGCCTTCCTGTCCGAGGCGATCGACGAGGAGCTCCTGTTCCAGGAAGCCTTCGAGCGCGGCCTGTACCGAGAGCTCCCCATCCGCCGCGCGATGATCGCCGCGGTCCTCAAGGCCGACGTGTACGACGCCCTGGTGCTCCCCGAGCACCCCGACGACGCGATGCGCACCTGGTTCAAGGACCACCGCGAGGACTTCATCATCCCCGAGCGCGTCCACATCCAGCGAATCTTCCTGGTGCCCGGCGCCTCCCGCTCGGCGGCCGCCACCCGCGACCTGATCGACAGCCTGCGCGCCCAGGCCCTCAAGGACCCCGAGCAGTTCCCCGAGCTCGCCCGCGAGCACTCGGACGGT
>JAUHWK010000397.1 GCA_030424555.1 bacterium
CCGCGTCTCGTCGCGTGAGCAGGAGCGGGAGGGCTACTCGATCCCCGCCCAGCTCGACCTGCTGCGCGCCTACGCCGCCGAGAACAACTTCGACGTCGTCGAGGAGTTCACCGACGTCGAGACCGCGAAGCGCACCGGGCGCACGCACTTCAACCGCATGCTGACCTTCCTGCGGAAGAAGCGGCCCAACCCGCCCGCGATTCTCGTGGAGAAGACCGATCGGCTCTACCGCAACCTCAAGGACTGGGTCTCGGTCGACGGCATCAAGGCCGACGTCCACCTGGTCAAGGAGGGCGTGGTGCTCTCGGACGAGTCGCGGTCGTCTGAGAAGTTCGTCCACGGCATCAAGGTGCTGATGGCGAAGAACTACGTCGACAACCTCTCCGAGGAGGTCCGCAAGGGCATGAACCAGAAGGCCGCCGAGGGTCACTGGCCGAGCTCTGCGCCCATCGGGTACCTCAACCATCGCGAGGCCGGTCGCAGCTACATCGTGCCCGACCCCGAGCGCGCGCTGATGATCCGCAACCTGTTCGAGCTCTACGACACCGGGGACTGGTCGGTGTCGCGCCTCGCCAAGTACGCCAACGAGCAGGGCCTTCGGGGCAAGCGCGGTGGGAAGATCTCGCCCAGCGTGGTCCACAGTGTCCTGCGCAACCCCCTGTACGGCGGCCGCTTCTGGTGGGGCGGTGAGCTCTACGAGGGCCGGGACCCGCGCCTCATCCCCTGGGAGCTGTTCGAGCGGGTGCAGGCCCGCCTCGACGGCCACCCCTACACGCGCCCGCAGCGCCGCGAGTTCGCGTTCACCGGGATGATGACCTGCGGCCACTGCGGGTCCGCGATTACCGCCGAGCGGAAGAAGGAGACCTACACCTACTACCGGTGCGCCAAGGCGTGCGACGGGAACCGCTACGTCCGCGAGGAGAAGATCAGCGAGGCGTTCCTGGCCCACGTGGCGCTCCTGCGCATGCCGGATGCGGTGCGGGAGGCGCTGACGCGCTCCCTCAAGGAGCAGCGCGGCATCATCGAGGAGGACGTGCGCGGGCGCATGGCCGAGGCCCAGGCACGAGTCGAGAAGTACGGCCGCCTCATCGACGCGGCCTACGAGGAGAAGCTCGAGGGCCGCATCACCGACGACTACTTCCGCGAGAAGCGCACGGCGTGGGAGCGGCTGCGGACCCAGGCCGCCAAGGACATCGAGCGGCTGACCCAGGTGAGCGCCCGAAACCTCGATCAGGGCATCGCGCTTCTAGAACTCGCAAACAGGGCCTACGACCTTCTCTCTGAGCGATCGGCGCTCCAGCAGCGCGAACTCCTCGATGTGCTCTTCTCGAACTCGATCCTGACGGGTACCGACCTCGAAGTCGAATGGCGAAACCCCTTCGACTTCCTGGCTTCTCGGCCGGACGGGACCCCCAACGACGAAGCCCCCCCGGACGAATCCGAGGGGGCTTGTTCTGAATGGTCGGGGTGAGAGGATTCGAACCTCCGACCCCCTGCTCCCGAAGCAGGTGCGCTACCAGACTGCGCTACACCCCGACGAACCCGGCCCGTCTAACGCCGTGGGGAGCGGCGTCAACAGGAGGGGGAGCGCGGGCGGGGTGCGCGCTAGCGGCGCCCGAAGGATCGCTGCTGGAAGCGCAGCCCGGCCAGGATCTGGTCCACCCGGGACGGCTCCAGGGCGCCGATGCGCGCGGTGAGGTGGCGCTTGGCCACGGTGGCGATCTGGGAGACGACGACCGCGCTGCGCTTGGGCAGGTCGCCTTCGCCTGGCTCCAGCAGCACGTTGCCGGGTTCTTGGGCTTTGTGCAGGTTGGTCGTGAGCGCACACACGACCACGGTGTCCAGCCGGGAGTGGTTGAACACGTCGTCGGACACCACCACGTACGGATGCGGCGCGATCGAGGGCGGGCCCTTGAGGTGCTCGGGCGCGATCCAGTACAGGTCGCCTCGATGGATCGGCGCGGCCATCGGGCCTCCTACGGCGTCTCCCAGTCCGGGAAGAAGCCCTCGACCCCCGTCTGCACCGCGAACACGTCGCCGGAGAACAGGCTGGTGACGACCGCCTCGCACGGGTCCCACGCCCCGCGCCCAAACGCGATGCTGGCCGGGAACCGGGTCTCCGTGGTGAGGACCGACACCTGCCCGTCCCTGTACACGTCCACGCGGTTGCCCGTGTTGAGCGTGATGAACACCGAGCCGTCCGCGGCGGTGGCGATGCCGTCCGGTGCGTCCGTCGCCGGGTACTCCACCACGCGCGCGATCGATCCCGCGGCCTCGCCGTCGACCGTGATCGCGGTAAGGCCGGCGTCCCGGAACGTGTGGGCGACGTACAGCGTGCCCCCGTCCGGGCTGAAGCTCATCCCGTTGGGGCTCGCGATGTCGGCGGCGGCGGCCCACGGCACGAGCGAGGTCGCGCCCGGCACCCACTCGTCGATCCCGTCGGTGCCTGGATCGGCGACCAGCAGCGTGCCCCACGGGGTCGGCGTGATGAAGTTGAGGCTGCGGGAGGTCTGGATCTCGTGGCGGATCCCCGGCGAGCCCGGCACCACCTCGACCAGGGCATGGGCCTCCTCCCCGTCCCCGTCCTGGTTGGCCGTGCCCCACACCGCCCCGTCCCACCAGGTCAGCCCGATACTGGCCGGCAGGGCCTCCACCAGGGTGGCGGTGCCGTCTGCGTCGAGGGTCTCCAGGGTCTCCCGCGCCGTGATGTAGGGCACGCCGTCTGCGGAGAACGTCGCCCCCTCGGTCCCGAACGTCCCCGTGGTCCCGCTGCGATCGAACCCCGAGGCGAGCACCCGGGTGGCGCCCGCCGCCGGGCAGGCCGCTGCGCCGGGGTCGGAGTCGCTGTCGGTCGGACCGTCGGAACCCGCGGCACACGCCGCCGCGAGCAACGCCACCGCTGCGCGCTTCATGACGCCTTCAAGGCCGCGATCGCCGCGGCACGGTCGGCCGCCTTGAACACGCCCGACCCCGCGACGAGGACATCCGCCCCCGCCGACGTGAACCGCGCCGCGTTGTCCGGCTTGACCCCCCCATCGACCTCGATGTGCAGCGAGGACAGCCCTCGGGCGTCCGCCATCGCGCGAATCCGCTCGATCTTGCGGAACGAGGACTCGATCAGCGACTGGCCCCCGAAGCCCGGGTTCACGCTCATCACGAGCACGAGGTCCAGCTCGTCGAGCACGTAGTCGAGCACGTTCTCGGGGGTGTGGGGGTTGAGCGACACCCCGGCCTTGGCGCCCGTCGCCTTGATGGCTTGGATGGACCGATGCAGGTGCAGGCACGCCTCGGCGTGGACCGTGAGCAGCTCCGCCCCAGCGTCGGCGAAGTCCTGCAGGTAGCGGTCGGGCTGCTCGATCATCAGGTGGACGTCGACCAGGGCGTCGTGGCCGTTGGCCTTGGCGGCCTTGGCGGCCGGCTTGACCACCACCGGCCCGATCGTGATGTTGGGGACGAAGGCGCCATCCATCACATCGACGTGGATCCAGTCGGCCCCCTTGTCGAGGACGTCGACGATCTCGTCGTGAAGGCGGCCGAAGTCGGCGGACAGGATCGAGGGGGACACCAGGGCCATCTACAGCGCTCCTCCCACCACCAGGTGGGCTCCATTGGCGAAATCGCGCCCGGACACAGGCTTGCGTCCGGGTGCTTGGACCGTGACGAGCTCGACGGCGCCCGTCCCACACGCGACGATCAGCGGGTCGACTGACAGGATCGTGCCAGGCGTCCCCTCGCCCGCCGCAGGCCGGACCGACCGCAGCTTGAGCATCCCGTCGCCCCACGCCGCCTGCCCGCCGGGCCAAGGCGTCATCGCGCGCACCCGACGGTCGATCGCCACGGCCTCGTCCGACCACGCGATCACGCCGTCCTGCTTGGCGATCTTGCCGCAGTGGGTGGCCTCCGCCTCGTCCTGAGGGGTGGGGACGCGACCCTCCAAGCCGTCGAGCGTGTCGACCGCCACCGTCGCCGACAGCGTCATCAGGGCGTCGTGCAGCGATCCACCGGTCTCCCGTGGCCCGATGGCGTGGGTCTGCGACAGGTGGACGGGCCCCGTGTCCAGCCCCTCTTCCATCTGCTGGGTACACACGCCGGTCTCGGTGTC
>JAUHWK010000398.1 GCA_030424555.1 bacterium
GCCGGCGCGTGGTGCAGGCGGCGCTGGCGCGTGACGCGGACTGGATCCCGCCCTGCCTGTTCTACTCGGTGGACTACGCCGCGGTGCCCAACCCGCTGTTGAAAGCGGTCCAGAGGCCGTGGCTGCTCCGGGCGCTGGATCGAACCCGGGTGGGGTTCGACGCCGACCACCTCACCCACGATGCCCTCGCCACCCGCGCCTGGCTGGACGCCCCCGGGGTGTGGGTCCGCTACCCGCTCGGGGCGACCCTCGTGATGGCCCACGGGGTGGACGCGTTCTTCGA
This sequence comes from bacterium, assembly GCA_030424555.1. Classification (GTDB taxonomy): domain Bacteria; phylum Myxococcota_A; class UBA796; order UBA796; genus JAUHWK01. The sequence continues at coordinate 284 of JAUHWK010000398.1, forward strand.
TCTGGAACGGGCGACCGATGCCCGCCACGCTTTCCTGATCGGCGCCCAGGACATCATCTCCACCCTCGGTCCCGTCCGCCGCGCCGCCGCACGACAGCCCGACCACGCGCTGTGGGAGATCGCGGAGGGCCGGATGCACCTGCACCGCGACACCCCCGCCGTTCAAGCGCGGTTTCGCCGCGCCTTGGGAGAGGCGCTGGCGTTCTTGCGGGCGGGGTGACCTCCCCAGGCCGACCGCCGTCCGGCCTTGCTGTTGTCGAACGCATGTTCTAAAACGTCCCCGGAGGGCGGATGGCCGACAACCCCATGCATGCGTGGCGGGCCCACACGGGCGGGACCGCATGGCCCACCGTGGTGCTGGCGATCGGCGCGCTGGGGCTGTGGGGCGGCACCGTCGTGGCGCACGCGTCGGGCGCGGTGTCCATCTGGCTTGCGATCCCCTGCGCCGCGCTCGGGGCCTACCTTGCGTTCACGCCGCTGCATGAGGCGGTCCACGGCAACGTCGGGGGCAAGGACCGGCCCTGGCTGGACACCGCGGTGGGGTGGGCCTGTGGTGTGCCCCTGTTCGCGCCCTTCCCTGGGTTTCGCCTGCTGCACCTGCGCCACCACCGCCACACGAACCACCCGGACGACGATCCGGACATGTGGGTCGCGGCCACGGGCCTGGCGATGGTGGGACGGTGCATGACGCTGATGTTCCACTACGACCGGATGCTGTTTCGCCTGACGCGGTCGGGGGCGCGTGGGGGCGCCTCGGTGCGGGCCTCGACGCTCGCGTTCTACGCCGTGTACGGACTGGTGGGCCTCGCCCTGGCGTGGGCGGGCGCGGCCTGGGCCCTGGTGGTGGTGGCCCTGGCGGCGTGGATCGCCACGAGCGTGCTCGCGTTCTTGTTCGACTGGCTGCCCCACCACCCGCACGCGGAGCAGGGCCGCTACATCGACACCCGCGCGATCCCCTCCAAGGCGCTGGAGTGGGCGATGCTGGCGCAGAACCTGCACCTGGTCCATCACCTTTGGCCGTCGGTGCCGTTCTACCGGTACGCCGCCGTGTTCAGGGCGTGTCGCCACGCGCTCGGCGAGCAGGGCTCCGAGGTGGGGGGCCCGACGGACGAGGATCAGCCGCTGCGCGCTGCCTGATCGTCGGAAGGTGTGGAGTTCGTGCGTGAGTCGACCTTGTTCGACCCGGACGCTGGGGCCGCGACGGAGGGTGCGGTAGGCTGGCGACTGGCGCGCCGTCACCGGGCGGGTGCCCCCCGGGGAGGACGCATGGCGGCGTGGTGGATCCTGGCAGCGACGGCGGCGTGGGCTGGGGGCCCGAAAGTGGAGATCGACGGCACCGCGGTTCGGGGGAGCGTCCACATGGTGGTCACGCCGTCCGTGGTCCTGGAGGCCTTGCAGGATCCCGCCTGGGAGGGGCGCATCCAGCAGAGCCGCACCGAGACCACGGTCACGGCGCGCGAGGGGACCTGTCATCAGGTGGCCTACGTCGTGCCGCACCCGATCATGACCACCTCGTACGAGCTCAAGCGCTGTCGGGTGGACGACGGGTGGCAGGTGTCCCTCGTCGCGTCCGACTCCTTCGATCGCTACCAAGCCCGGTGGTGGGCCGTGCCCGAGGGATCGGGGTCGAAGGTGACGTTCCAGGTCGACCTGGACTCGTCGATCTCGTGGGTCCCCAACAGCCTCGTGCGCGGCGAGATGCGCAAGTCCGTCCGCAAGCTGCTGGCGGCGATGTCGGACTGGGCCGACGCGCAGGCGCCCAGCCCGTCGGAGTCGCCCGACCCGTCCTCGGGGCGTGCCGTTCCCTGAGCGCGCGATCGGTCCGTGTCGCGGCCGGGGGCCATCGTGGTAGCGTTCCGGGGCCCGGAGGACGGACATGCCCGAGTTCGACTACGCACGCGCCTGGAAGAACGAGAAGACGGCGTTTGAGCGGTCGACCGGGCGAAAGAAGCCGAGCCCGACGTTCCTGGGCATGACCCGCGGCGTGGGGATCGACTCTGCACTGCAGAAGTTCGACCGCGCCCGCGACCTCAAGGCCCGACAGAAGGCGTACCAGGGCTTCGTCCGCGTGAAGTCGTCCTACGAGACCCTGCTGACCAAGGCGAAGAAGGAAGCGGGCGATCGGATGCTCCAGCAGAAGGTCGGGGACCTTCAGGCCCGGCTGCGGGACCTGCAGAACCGCATGGAGCAGCAGATCAACACCGAGCTCACCAGCGCGCCCAAGGCGGTCGGTCGGGTGGTGCCGATGCAGATCGTCCGGCGGTTCGACCTGGTGGCGGGCATCGCCTCCGACCACCTCCAGCTCACGCCGATGTGGGTCGACGCCCACCTGGAGATCGACAAGGCCTGGGAGCACCTGGTCGACAACCAGCGTGAGGGCTTCAAGCTCGCCACGCTCGGAGACGAGGCCAAGAAGGTGGCGGACCGGTGGCGGTCGGCGATCGCGGCGACGGTCTCCAAGGTCGACGCCCACATCACCAAGCTGATCCTCCAGTCCCCCAAGGACCTCTCCGTCCAGGTCGAGCGCAAGCGCGCCGAGGTGGCCGATGTCCTGCGGCAGTCTCAGCAGCGGGCCACACGGGAGATGAACGAGGCCGTCCAGAAGACCTGGACCCGCATGCAGGGCCGCAAGGAGGCCCTCAAGTCCACCCGGATCACGATCGCGATCGGGAGCGCGGCGGGCGGGGTGAACCTCGCGGTCCAGAGCGCGCTGATCGTGGCCACCGGCGGGGCCACCATCGTCGGGGTGGCGTCGATGGCCAAGTCCGTCGTCGACATGGCCCACGCGATGGGGGACGCGCTCAAGGATCTGCACCAGGTGGAGGAGGAGCTCGTCGGCCAGCTCCAGACGCTGAGCACGCTCGGCGGTCGGAAGGAGCGGGGCTTCTTCAAGGACCACCCGCAGTTCTCCAAGGCCGTCGTCGGCACCGACGAGCTGGCGGCCTGGATGTCGTACGCGGCGTTCACCAAGCTGCCGTCGTTCACCCGGGCGCAGTACCTTCTGGGGGACTTCAACGGGAAGGTGAGCCAGACGGAGTCGCGAATGGACACGCTGGTGGGACGGCTCAACAAGCTGCTGACCGCGATCGACAAGGCGGATCGGAAGATCGCCTCGACGAACAAGCTGTCGAAGAAGACGCGGTACGAGGACCAGCTCGCGCTGATGCGGGTGGAGGTCGTGACCATGCTGGACGCGATGGGCGACCTGTCCAAGAAGATCCGCGAGCGGGTCAAGCGCTCGGGAGAGCACGAGGCCTTCCTGCGCGACCTGCAGACGCTGGACATCCACCAGCCCGCGGTGATGAAGACCGGGCAGGTAGGGATGGTGGGGGCCACGGTCGGTGGTGCTGCGTGGTCGCTGTCGGACCTGGTGACGGCGCTGGTGTAGGGGCCGATCCCCGCCGTGGATCTGGCCGGGGTCGAGGTGGGGTAGAGTCCCTGGCGAACACAGCAGGGCGGACGATGCACCGAGGGTTGTGGTGGCTGGGGCTGGGCGTGCTCGGATGTGCGGAACCGGTCGACGATCCCGGTCCGCACTCCGATCTCCCAGGAGACACGGACACCGACGTCGGGGCCGACACCGAGCCGGAGGTCGTCCTCGACGATCCGCCGGACCAGGCCGAGCTCGTCCGAATCGAGCGCACGATCGTGGACGAGACCCGGGTGTCGCCCGCGCTGGGATCGGCGCCGGAGGAGCCGTCCCGAACGATCGACCTGATCGCCTGGATCGGGGCCTCGCCGGGCGCGGAGGCCTCCGGGCGGCCGCTGGTCCTGATGGGACACGGCAACGATGGGGATCCCACCAAGTTC
>JAUHWK010000399.1 GCA_030424555.1 bacterium
ACCGGCTGCTGGGCCTGGGCGTGCGGCTGCTGGACCTGTGGCTGTTGGACGTGCGGCTGCTGGACCTGCGGCTGTTGGACCTGTGGCTGCTGAACGTGCGGCTGTTGTGCCTGAACGTGCGGCTGCGGGGGTGCCCCGTGGGGCGTCGGGCTCCCCGCGTACGCCTGGGGCGCGGCGCCCTGAGGCACCGCGGGCGCTGCGGGTGCGGAGAAGCGAGGCGCTGCGCCCCCGATCGTGAGGCCCGGCACGGCGCTGCGCGACCGCGTGGGGGTGGTCGGCGCCGGGGCGGGCGGAGCCGCCTGGGGTGCTTGAACCACGGGAGCAGGTGCGGCGGGCGGATCCTGACGGCCGTCCCAGGTGGGGGCGTCGTCACCCGCCGAAGCCCGGTAGGCTGCGTTGGCCTCAGATGCGGGCCGGGCACCCCAGCCACCACCGTGCGCGCCGTTGGCGGTGGGCGATCCGGGGGCGCGGTCCTGGGCGGGGATCCGCACCGTGGGCATCTCGCCAGGTGGGTTCGCGGCGTGGCCCGTGGCGGCACCGGGCCGCGCGCCGCGGCCTCGGATCTCTGCCGGACGGTCGGGTGTGTGGGCCGGACCAGGCTGGTTTGTGGCGCCTGCCTGGTTGATCCCCGACATGTTGATGCGGGCGTGGGCGCCGCTGGGGGAGATCCCCGTGGGGATCGCCGGGGCGCCTGGACGCCGGATGTCCGACAGGGCGGCGTAGGGTGCCCGGCCGTCGAACTGCGTGTCCTCGTCCTCGACGTCTTCCACGATCGCAGGAGGACCGCCTGCACCCGGTGCAGACCCCTCCATCTCCTCCGACTTGGGCAGCTCCCGCCAGGGCAGCCGCGCCTTCGGACGATCGTCGGTCGACGCGTCCCGGGCGTCGACTGGACGCGCGCGGACACGAGGCGAATTGTCGTCGGGTGGGTCCCGATGCATCAAGCTCCCCGCGGGACAGGCGGTGACACCCTACCGCGGGCCGGACCGCCCGAAAAGGACGAAACCCGGGCGCGGTGTCACCGTCCAGTACAATATCAGGGCGGCGCCTGGAAGGAGGCGGCGTGTCGGCGTTCGCTCAAGGTTGGGAGGAGCTGGACGGACCGCGGCTCCTCGAGGCGCTGTTGTCGCGCACCCGCACCGCCCGGGGGCGTCGATCGCTCGCGAGGTCTCCTTGGTTGAACGGGGAGGATGCGGTGGTGTCCGCATGGGACCGGGTGGACGAGGTCCGCGCGTGGGAGGAGACCTGGGGCGACCTGCCGGTGGCAGCGATCGAGGACGTGGGGGCCGATGTGGGGCTCGCGGCGCGTGGGGGGCGCCTCGATGGATCGGCCCTGGTGCGCATCGGGCACACGCTGGATGCGTTGGACCACCTCGCGGCGCGGCTGGCGGAGCGTGCGGACGACGTCCCGACCTTGGCGCAGCGTCAGCCCACCCTGGTGGTCGCGCCGGGGGTGCGCACACTGCTGGTCGCGTCCTTCGACGAGACGGGGTCCCTGTCGGCGCGTCGGTGGCCCGAGCTGGGGGAGCTGCGTCGACGCGTGGGCGACCTGCATGCAGGGATCCGGGAGATGCTGGAGCGCATGGTGCGCGGCGACGAGTTCGCCGACGTGCTCCAGGATCGGTTCGTCACCCAGCGGGGGGATCGGTACGTCCTCCCGGTCAAGGCCAACGCGGACCGCCGGGCTGTCGGCATCGTCCACGCCGTGTCGAACCGCGGCCAGACCGTGTTCGTCGAGCCGCACGCGGTGGTCGAGCGCAACAACGCCCTGCGCATCGCCGAGGCGGAGCTGGAGGAGACCGAGCGCCGCATCCTCGAGTACCTGTCGTCGGAGGTCGGTCACCAGGCCCCGTCGATCGCGCGCGCCCTGGACACGGCGGCCGACCTCGACGCGGATGTCGCCCGCGCAGCGCTCTCGCGGGATCTGGACGGCGTGCGTCCAGCCACAGGGCGATCGGGGATCGTGCGGTTGCGGGGGGCGCGGCATCCGCTGCTCGCGCTCGCGGGGGGAGCGGTCGTCGCCAACGACCTCACCCTCGACGACGACCACCCTGTGCTGGTCGTGAGCGGTCCCAACACTGGAGGCAAGACCATCGTCCTCAAGACCCTCGGCCTTTGTGCTGCGCTCGTGGGCTGGGGCGTGCAGCCGCCGGTGGCGGAGGGAAGCCGCCTGGACGTGTTCGACCGAATCCACGGCATCGCGGGCGACCGGCAGGACGTCGAGGGCGCGGCGTCCACGTTCTCGGGCCATCTCGCGGCGCTGTCTCGGATGCTCGAGGACGAGGGTCCGCACGTGCTGTCGCTGGTGGACGAGATCGCGTCGGGCACCGATCCGGCGCAGGGTGCGGCGTTGGCGGCGTCCCTGCTGGAGACCGCGCGGGACCGGGGTCAGCGGGTGTTGGTCACCACCCACCTGTCGCGCCTCAAGACGTGGGCGTTGTCGGACCCACGGGCCCAGGTCGCGGGCATGGCGTTCCGGGAAGGGCGTCCCACCTACCGGATGGTGACTGGGGTGCACGGGGAGAGCCACGCGCTGGATGTCGCGCGTGCAAACGGGATTCCCGAGGCTTTGATCGCCCGGGCGCAGGTGCTGTTGGCCGACGGGGATCGCGACCTGGCGGAGGCCCTGGCGGCGCTGGATGCCGAGCACGCGCGCACCGAGACCGCTCGGGCGGCGCTGGAGGCGGTTCAGGCGGAGGGCGCGGCGGCGGCAGCACGCGTCGCGGCGAGGGAGGCCGAGCTGGACGCCCGGGCCAAGGAGCTGGAGACGGCGCGCGCGGCGGGGTTCCTCAAGCGACTCGAGGCTGCGGAGGCCTCGATCGCGGCGGTGGTGGCCGACCTGCAGCGCTCCCCGGACCACGCAGGCGTGTCCCGGGCCAAGGCGTCGATCGCGGCGTTGCGCACCCTGGCACCCAAGGCGCCCAAGGCCACGGCAGGGTCGGCCCCAGCGCGCGCGTGGTCCGAAGGGGATCGGGTGCGGCTGGTGCGGCTGGGTGGACGGGGCACGGTCGAAGCGGTGGGAAAGCGGATCGCGGTGCGCACCGATCGCGGCCTGACGGTTCGCGTGGCCGCGCGGGACCTCGCCCCGGCCACCGGAGAGGAACGTCCGGCCCCCGCGCCCCCGCGTCCGTCTCCCGCCAAGCGTCCCGCGGTCGATCTGGACCAGGCCTTGCGCCATGGCAGCAACGAGCTCGACCTCCGCGGTCGGCGGGTGGACGAGGGCCTGGTCGACCTGGAGCGGTTCCTCGACCGCGCCTTGCAGCAAGACACCGGGGCGGTGTTTGTGCTGCACGGTCACGGGACGGGCGCGATGAAGCAGGCGGTTCGGGAGACCTTGCGCACCCACCCCCTCGTCGCACGATGGCAGCCGGCCAATGCCGATCAAGGGGGAGACGCCTGGACGGTGGTGTCGTTGGCGGCGGTCGTGCAGTAGGCTGGGATCCGGCACCGAAGGTGCACCGTGGATCCCCAGCGTTGGCAGCGAGCCCAAGTCACCCGCCGCGTCGCGTGGGACCAGGGGCTGTTCACGCTGACGCTCGACGGGGTCCGTGACGTTCAAGCTGGACAGTTCACGTTGTTGGCCCGGGAAGAGTCCTCCCATCGGAGCGGCGTCGTTCAGCGCGCGTACTCGATCGCCAGCGCGCCGGGCGAGGGCCTTGAGTTCTTCGTGGTCGAGGTCGACGGGAGGCATTGACCCCGTTCTTGGCGGGGCTGCGCGAGGGCGACGCGGTGTGGGTGGGGCGTCGGGTCACGGGGCGGGTGGTGGCGGTGCGGGCGTGTACGCGGGAAGACCCGCCCGGATGCCTTCACGGACGACTCCCCGCCTTGATGGACGACGGCGAGATCCCACGTGCGGCCGGGGTCCCGTTCGATCCGTCGACACACCAGCTGATGCTGTGTTGGTACCCGGCGATGATCGAGGCGATGGTGGCGTGGTGTGCAGATCGGGGCATGCGCGTGCCGCGTCCGAACGAGCCCGGACAGGTCCACCTGGAGTGGTACTGGTGATCCGGGGTCACATCTCGCGCAGCAGGGCATCCACGGTCTGCTGATCGGCGCCGGGGAAGGGGTAGTCGGCGAAGT
>JAUHWK010000400.1 GCA_030424555.1 bacterium
CGAGTTCAACGAACGCCACGGGCAGTTCGCCGCGGATCGCGCAGTTCCGCCCGATGACGGCCGAAGCGTGAACCGACTGGTGCTTGTTGAGCACTTCCTCGATCTCGCGAGGGAAGACATTCTCGCCGCCGACGATGATCATCTCCTTGAGACGCCCGGTGATAAACAGGTGGCCGTCCTTGTCGAGTTTGCCGATGTCGCCGGTGCGGAAGAAGCCGTGCTCGTCGAAGGCCTCGGCGGTCTCCTGTTCGAGTTTGTAATACCCCTGCATGATGTTCGGGCCCTTGAAGCGGATCTCGCCGGAACATTGATCCGCGCCGAAAAGGGCCCGTGCGATCTCGGTCTTTCCGGCTCCGACGATGGTGTGGAGCTCGTCGATGAACACGATCACCCGGCCCTCGGCCTGGTCGATCTCGCTGACGACGGCCTTGAGGCGCTCCTCGAACTCACCGCGGTACTTCGCCCCGGCGAGCAGGCTCGCCATGTCCAGCGACAGCACGCGCTTGCCCTGGAGGCTGGCGGGAACGTCGCCGTCGGCGATGCGCTGGGCGATGCCCTCGACGATCGCGGTCTTGCCCACGCCAGGCTCGCCGATCAGCACGGGGTTGTTCTTGGTGCGACGAGACAGGACCTGCAGCGAACGCCGGATCTCCTCGTCGCGACCGATCACCGGGTCGAGCTTGCCGGCCTCGGCGTCGGCCGTGAGGTCGGTGGTGTACTTGTCGAGCGCTTCCCAGGTGCCTTCGGCATCGTCCGAATCGGCCGTGCGTCCTGCGCGAATGGCTGTGATCGCCTGATCGAGGCGATCGGGCGTGACACCGACGTCGCGCAGCATCTGGCCGGTCTTGTCGCTGCTTCGGGAGATCGCGAGCAGCAGGATCTCGACGGTGAGGTAGGCGTCGCCGCGCTTGGCGGAGAGGGCCTCGGCCTCGTTGACGGCGCTGTCGGTGGCGCGGGAGAACCGCGCGCGGTCGCCACCGCGCACCTTGCTCTGGGTCTCCAGCAGGGCCTGGGTGCGCTGGAGCACGAGCTGGGGATCGACGCCCGCCTTGCGGATCAGGTTGGGGGTGATGCCGTCTTCCTGGGTGAGGGCCGCGCCGAGGAGGTGGGCGGGGCTGACCTCGGGGTTGCCGACGTCGTCGGCGAGGCGCTGGGCGGAGAGGACGACGTCTTTGGTCTTCTGGGTGAGCTTGTCGGCACGCATAGAGGGTTCTCCTTGGGTCTTGGGGACCTTTGGGGAGGTGGGATGGGGAGTTGGGGGAAGGGTAGGCACGTTGGGGTGGATGGGAAGGGAAGGGGGAGAAAGGGAGAGTTTGGGGGTGGGGAAGGGGAGTTTGTGGGGGTGGAGGAATGGGGTTTGTGAGGGGAAGGGAGGGGTTGTGGGGGAAGGGGAGGGGTTGTGGGGGAAGGGGAGGTGGGAACGTCATGGAGGTCGTGGCCGGGCGGTGCGGGGCCCTGCCGACGGGAGGGGCCCACCGCTTGCGGTCCTCGGGGGACCGGACCCCGATCTGCCGCTGTGTTCGTGATTGAGGGTCCCCCTGCGGTCCTCGCGGTCCCCCCTCCCTGGCGCGGTCCCCGCCCCGCCCGGTCGGGAGGGATGCGGTCTGCCGGTCCCCGCCCCCGCCCGGTTGGGAGGGGGGTTGGTTCGGAGCGCCGTTGGCGCTCCTCCGGGGACTCCAGCTGCCTTCGGCAGACTGGAGCGCTTGGTTGGGGCGGGTCGGGGCCTTGTCGGCGGGAGGGGCCCACCGCTTGCGGTCCTCGGGGGACCGGACCCCGATCTGCCGCTGTGGTCGTGTTTGAGGGTCCCCCTGCGGTCCTCGCGGTTCCCCCTCCCTGCCTTCGGCAGGCTGGCGTGGTGGCCTTCGGCCTTGGCGGGCTTCGCTGTGGGTGGTGCAGGTGGAGGGCGGGGATCCTCTGTGGATGCACTGGGCGAACCAGCGTGCTGGGCGAGTCGGTCCTGCTTGCGGTCCGGCGGTTCAGCCCACGGTGGGCACGGGGCCGAACCCTTCGAAGGCGTAGGGCGGGAGGATCTGCCGTCCGGCGAGTGCTCTCTGGGTCAGGTCGGACAACGCGGCCTCGTCGCAGACGACGGACCAGTGCGCACGCACGGCGTCCACGAGTGTGTCGATCCGGTCCAGCGTCTCAGAAGTGATCGACGTCGTCGGGGTGACGGGTGGGACGGATGGCCTGCGGGAGGAGGGCCAGGGCTGCAGCCGCTTCGGCGTGGCGTCGTGCCGAGGGGCCCTCGTCGCCGAACGTCGGGACCCCGACAATCGTCGCCGCCTCGAACACCAGGCCGATCTCGACGCGCGGGTCCTCCTGCTCGACGCGCTGCAGGGTGGATCGTGCGATCCCGACGCGCTCTGCGAGCGCCGTCTCGGAGAACCGTCGCGCCTTTCGGGCGAGGCGGATCCGCTTGCCCAACAGCTCGAGGGCGGCGCGGGTTCCCGACGCGTAGGTTCGGAACTTCTGTCTGGACATCGGTCACCCAGTGACTCGCATGGCGGTCATGGTTGCCTGTGGTGACGTCTGTGCGAGTCATTTCGCCCATGTGGACGCCCCGACCATGGCGGCTGGGTTCTACCAAGACCTGGAGGCGCTCCAGGGACGACGTCGAACCCGGAGGACCGGGAAGATGTTCGCCCTGTCTGCGGTCGAGCCCGTCGTCGCCGACTCCCGCGCGATGGTCGCACAGCACGTCGCCGGCGCCTGAACGCGGTCGGTTGTGGGGGGCACTGTGCTTGGGCGGGGAGGCGGTTCGCTTCACTGCCCCGTGCAGTAGCCCCGCTTGTTCAGCAGGCTGGTCGCGTCCACGGAAGGGGTGCAGTCGCCGAGCGCGTCCGCATCGAGCACGGAGGCGTGGCTCGCGAGGTAGTCATCGTTGGGGACCTGGGCGGTGGTGGTGTTGTCCGCGTCGATCACCGAGGCCCACTGGGCGCGGTATCCGTAGGCGAGTGAGGCGGTGCAGGTGCTGTTGTCCGTGTACATGGTGCCTGCCCATGTCGCGCTGAAGCAGGCCCCGCCGATCGTGTGGACGTCGATGTCTCGTCCGTCCACCACGGCCGACCATTGCGACACCACGCCGTCCGAAGCCCCGTTGGTGACGGTGGCGGAATCTGCACGAAGCACCGCGCCGTAGATCGCGGACAGCCCAGCGGTGGGAGGTTGCGAGACGGCGGCATCGTTGGCGGAGACGACGGCTCCGTACTGCGCGCGGATGGCGGCGGAGGTGATGGCGCCGTCGACGAACGCGATCCCACCCGTCACCGCAAGGAGCGCCACGTCGGACCCGGCCACGACCAGGTCGGGAATGACGGCGACCCCGCCTCGCTGCACGACGAGACCCGTCTCGAAACCCTCGATGCGCAACGGACCCGTGGTGTCGAGGACGGCCCCGGTGTCCAGCATGAGCCCGACCGTGCCGACGCCGACACTCCCCACCAGCGTGACGCCTCCCAACTCGTCCAGCACCGCGCCTTGCCCGAGTGTCAGGAGATCGCCCGTTCCCACCCGCTGAAGCACGACCGCTTCGGCGTTGCTGGTGTTTCCGAGGATTCGTACCCTTGCACCGTCGGGATGGCGGAACGCGATGGTTTCGCTGATCGGATACGTCCCGTCCGCCAGCTGGAGGGTCACCGAGCCAGTGGCGCCGATCCGGACTTCGTCGAGATCGTCCAATGCGTCCAGAAATCCGTTCGCATCGGAGACGTTCCAGGTGAGGTCCGTGGAGACGGTTCCGTCTTCCAACCCCGTGACCCGGGACGCCAGGCCCGTGACCGTGCTTCCCAGCGCGAACCGACCGTCGGCTGCCGCCTTGTCGTACACGTCGGCTTGCACCGCGTAGCCGGAGAGATCGGCCGCTTGAAGGTAGCGGCTGTCGGACGCGGTCTTGGTGTAGACGTCGGCTGCCTGGGCGAGCCCGCTGAGGTCTCCCGTGCCCACCAGGTCGTCGGGGACGGTTAAGCACGCCCACTGGAGCCCGTCGAACTGGGCGATCTGGCCTTGGGTACACCCAAGGGCGGACAGCGTGTCCAGGCCGCCCCCCTCGCCCAGGGTCGCGCACCCCCAGGCCGAC
>JAUHWK010000401.1 GCA_030424555.1 bacterium
CTGATAGATGTCGTCGGGCCGGGTTGCGTGGTCACGGCCCCACGGTACCGTTCGTTCCGCTCGCCCCCCGCATCGGCGCGACGATCGGCCTGCTCGACCACCTCGACGCCGAGAGCCTCCAGGCCGCCGTCACCCCCAGCACCACCCTGGTGATCGGGGAGACGTACTCGAACCCCCTCATGCGCGCGATCGATCCCGATGCGGTGTCCGACGCCATCGTCTCCCTCCGGAGCACGGTCGCGCCCGGGCTCGTCCTCGCGATCGACGACACGCTCACCACGCCGTGGGGCATGGTCCCGCCGATGGTCGGACGGCCCGGCATCGACCTGGTGTTCGGTGCGGGGACCAAGGCGCTCGGCGGCGAGGACCGGGACCTCGTCGGCTACGTCGTCTCCCACGACATCCCTCGGATGAACGCCGAGATGGACTTGCAGGCCACCCGGGGCAGCGCCCTGTCGTGGCGGGCGGCGTCGGTGCTCACCGAGGGGCTCGCCCAGGCAGACCGGCACCACGCCACGCGGTGCGCGCGGGCGACGTCCCTGGCCACCGTGCTCGCAGGCCACCCCGAGGTCGGGGAAGTGTTCCACCCGTCTCGTCCCGATCACCCTGACGCCGACGTGATCGCCCGGGCCTACGCCCGCCCTGGATCCCTGCTGTCCTTCCGGCTCGCAGACGGCGACGAGGCGGCCCACCGTCACCTGTGCGACGTGCTCGCGATGACCCGCACCGTTCGCTACGCGCTGAGCTTCGACGGCCTGGTGACCAAGGTCAACCACCACCGCACCGTGTCCGAGCACAGCACGCCCCCCCCGCGGCTCCGTCGTCAGGGGATCGACCGCCTGGTGCGGGTGGCCGCGGGCGTCGAGGATGCGGAGGACCTGGCCGCCGCGTTCACCTGGGCCCTGGACCACCACCGCGCGATCCCCGCGGAGGACGTCCAGGCCTGGCAGGCGTCCCGCCGCGCATCGCTCGGCCTGACCGCGTGATCGCCTCGGGTCCCGGTCCGCGGCCCTCGGCATCGCCTCTCGATTGCAATCGGGTTGCAGGACTGTCCCGCCACGCCTAGATCGCCCCTTCGCGGTCGCCAGGCCCCACCCGGGGCTCGGACGCGACCCCGCCCGACGCGCTGCATCGTCGGGATCCGGAGGCTCCGCTGGTTCTCGCCCTGTCGCTCGCGACCGCTGCCGTGGGGGTGGGCGCAGCCCTGGCGCTGCATGTCGGCACCCGGTGGGTGGAGCTCATCCGGACCCTCGCCGCCGCGGCCGTCGCCGTCGTCGCGTTCGTCCACCTGCTCCCCGAGGCCCTCGAGCTGTCGGGCCCCACCGGGGCAGCCTGGGCCGCGCTGGGCTTCCTCGTGCCGCAGGCCCTGCACCGCCTCGCCCACGCCGACCACGACCACCGGCTCGCGCTCGGGATCGCCTGGTCCGGTCTGGTGGTCCATGCGGTGTTCGACGGCATCGGCCTGGCGCTGTTCAGCTCCGACGCCGCCCACGCCCACGGGCACTCCCACGATGACGTCGTGTTCGCGCTGGCCCTGCACCGGCTCCCGGTGGCCGCCTTCCTCGCAGCCGAGGTGTCCCGTCGGGCTGGGCGTGGTGCTGCCTGGGCCGCCGCCTTGGCGCTCGCCGTGGCCACGGCGCTGGGCGCGCTCGCCGCCGGCACCCTCCACCTCGATCTCCTCGACGCCGCGATGGGTCCGATCACCGGGATCACCACCGGCCTGCTGCTGCACGTCGTCGCCCACAGACCCCACGGACCCCACCCCCACCACGACGGTTCCCCAGGGCATCACCACGGGTGACACGCCGTGCCCGGATCGTCGATCCACGGTTTCGCAGCCCATGCTAGGCTGACCGACCGCAGCCTGGGGCCCCCGTGAACACCCACCTCTTCGCGCTCCTCCTCGTCGGAGCCGCGTCCGCGCCCGCCCTCGCGGGGCCACCGTCGATCGCGTTCCCGCCCGACGATCTGTGGACCCGGGTCGGGCCCGTGATGTCGCCCGAGCACAAGCAGAACCAGCCGATCGTCGTCGACGGGAACCTGCTCCTGGGCGGCAACGGCCGGCATCCCCTGTTCGACATCTCCGACCCGTACAAGCCCGTTCCGCTCAGCGTGCTCCAGTCCAACTGGGGAACCGGCGAAGCCGAGAGCCACCAGCTCGCCGTCAGCCGCACCGCCGACGGCCGCACCCGCGTGGTGACCATCTCCGGCATCGGCGTCGATCTGTGGGATCTCACCGACCCGACCGCCCCCGTGCTCCTGAGTGAAGTCGACCTCGAAGGCGTGTTCTACGGGGACAACACCGAGGCGGTGTGGGGCGTGGCGTGGGTGGGCGACACCGTGTACGCCGGCGGCACGTCCACCGGCCTGCACGTGGTCGACGTCTCCGACCCCACCGAGCCGGTCGTCGTCACCCGGCTCCCCACCCCAGCCCTCGGCGGCGTGCTCGCCGGTCCGCTGTGGGCGGTCGGCTCCCTGCTCGTGGTGACCACCCCCAAGGAGTTCGCGGGCATCGCCACGCTCGACCTGTCCGATCCCCGGGATCCCGTCCTCCTCGACAGCCTGGTCGAGGACACCAAGTCCTACATCGGTGGGTTCTACGGGCGTCACGCCCACCTGATCACCCCGCTTCGAACCTACGATGTCACCACCGACCCGCGCGAGATCACCCTGGTCTCCAGCGTGCCGACCGACGACGCCGAGTACGTCTCCTACGGCGACGACCACCTGTTCCTCGGAGCGCTGCGCCCGGCTCCGGGCATCATGAAGTGGGACGTGTCCGATCCCCTCCAGCCCATCCTCGTCGGCAAGGTGCTCGGCCGCAAGGACGGCCCCGACGCCGGCGTGTTCACCGACGACCAGTTCTCCACCCCCATCGGCAACCTGTTGGTGCTGTGCGACGACGAGATCACCTACGGGTGCCAGTTCGGCGTTCACGACACCCGCATCGACACGACCGCGCCGCGGGTGCTGTGGTCGAGCCCGCTGGACGGCGCCACGGGGGTCTCTCCCGAGCAGGCCCTCGGCGTGTCGTTCTCCGACGCGATCGAGACCGCCAGCCTCACCCCCGACACCTGGATCCTCCGCGCGGTCGAGGGGGGGGCCGAGGTCCCCGGAGACTGGTCCATCCAGGGCACCGTGGTCGGCTTTCAACCACATCAACCCCTCGCGACCGACACCACCTACGAGCTGGTGCTCCCACGGGGTGGGGTGTCGGATCTGGTCGGCAACACGCTGACGGAGGCCGTGTCGATCACGTTCGCCACCGGCGCGGAGCTGCTGCGGCTCCCCTGCGACCCCGGTCCCCCTGCGTTCGCCGACGTGGGCGCACCGATCGCGCTTTCCGCAGGCGGCACCCTGCCCGATGGGGCGGCCGTGTCGTGGGGCCTCCCGGACGGCTCGACCCTCGCGGGTGCCCAGGCGTCCGTGCAGTTCGCCAGCCCTGGGCGCTGGCCCGTCACGCTCTCGGTGTCCGTCGGCGACGCGGTCCGAACCTGCGCCACCACGGTCGTGGTCGCCCCCTCGGCCGCAGACCGCTCGCCCACCACGTCCGGCGCGCTCGTGCACGACGCGGCCCGTGGCGTGGTGTGGTCCCTGCACCCCGACGCCGACGCCCTCGTCGCCGTGTCCACCGACACGCGCGCCCCGGTGCGCACGATCCGCACCGGCGACGATCCCCAGGCCGTCGCCCTCACACCGGACGGCACCCTGTGGGTCTCCGCACGGGCCGGCGACGAGGTCACCGCCTTTGACGGCGACTCCGGCACGATCCTCGCGTCGATTCCGCTCCGGTACGGATGCGGGCCACACGGCCTCGCCCCCACGCCCGACGGCAGGGAGGTCGTGGTCGCGTGCGGAGGCAGCGGCGAGCTCGTCGTGTTGGACGCCGCGTCGCACACGGTCCGAGACACGATCGCCCTGTACGACGATCCCCTGGCGCCCCGTCCTCCGCTGCGGCACGTCGGCGTCGTCGACACCGCCTCGGGATGGACCGCGTTCGCCCCCCAGTTCACCAGCCCCGACGCCACCGGGTGGATCCACCGCGTCACCGGTCCCACCCTGCAACGCCTCG